>NZ_JBCOCI010000032.1:0-49704 GCF_040929485.1 Phocaeicola sp. RTP21198st1_B8_RTP21198_201120
ATGGCAAAATCCTGAGCAACTTTTTGTTGCTCAGGTACTTAAAAAGTTTAATTTATAATAGTGTTGCGGAATTAAGGCTTTTAAAAAAGACAAAGAAAAATAATCATACTTCTCAATAAATTCAAAAGTATAACGTTCAGGCCGTATAAAGATAAACAAAACAGGTTTATTCCATAGAAAACCTATGCCACCCCAATTTACTGTCATCATATTATAATTGTCCGATGCGCCTGACGTAACAAGTGCCCAATTATTACTAAGATTTTGCACAAAGCTTTTATCCAAATTATTCAAGTTACCTTTTGTCATAATATTATTCGATTATTTGTTTTATATAATTAACCAATACATTAAGTTTCAATTCGTCATTTGAATATGATAAATCGGGATTTTTTATTATTGATTTATCACTATATTTCATGCCAGCTTCAACGAATATCCCCATAATAGGATTCACTTCCAAAATATAATTTCGCTTATTCCTGTCTGTAACAATATCTACAATTGACGTTGTTATCTTCAAGGATTCAACTGCTTTTTGGGCTAAACTAATTTGTTCATTAGATACAGAACATGGCCTCATTATTCCTCCAGATGAGATATTTGTTTTGAAAGTATGAGTTTTTTCTCTAGCATAAGTTCCGATAACATTTCCGTTAAATATCTCAATTCGATAATCATGGTCTCCAAAATCAATAAATTCTTCAAAATAAAAATTATCGACATATCCATTTACAAACTCTTGAAAATCTTTGAATGTTTCATAACTAGTAAACTTCTGGATACCTTTTCCCCCATGTCTATTACGAGGTTTTAAAATCACAGTTTTAAATAAATCGAATATCACCTTGATTTTGTCGTTATCTTTATAAGGAATCAACGAAGCACGGGGTACGGATATGTTATTTTTTCTTAAGATGAAATTTGATACAAATTTATCTCTAGCATTTATGTGCGAATTATAGGGGTTAATTAGTTTAACTCCACTAATGCTAAGTGCATTTAATATCTCCAGCTGATGTTCCGATTGTTCATCTGCATTCATGTAATACAAACAATCTAATTTGGTTAAGTCATATCCATTACTTGTTAGTATTTTATCATTTACTATGTAGCAATCTCGTAAATCAAAATCATTCAGTACAAAAATGTTGTTTTTTATCAGTTTTGATTTTAAACGTTCTTGAATGATATCACCACCATCATTTTTATACATCCACAACCCTACTTTTTTCATACGAATTCATTTTGAATTGTAGTGTACAAATCTTTACAATATCCGCATTTAGCGCAATTTTTGTCGCATTTCATTTTTTTATAAATTAATTCATTGAGCTTATTATTGGGGATATTGATAACTCTCTGAAATCGATTATCCAATATATCTAAGAGATTACCATCATAATATTCATTTCCGTAAGCTTTTATCATATTAACAAGAATATCATCCTCAATTGTGCGACCAACCAATTTGAAATTGTCACATATGCCTTCATAAAGTTTTAAATCTTCGGGGCGAATCACGTTGTTAGTTAAAAACAAGTAAGGATTATCCAGATATTTTTTAGTGCATGAAGATGTATAGTCTATATCATAATTTCTATGGTTTGCCTTTGATAAATGAGCATGATGAAACCGTCTATAAGGACAATTTCCTAGGCAAACCTCATTTACAAGTATTTTTAATGTGGCATGCTGTAAATTATCCTTCATTAAAATTAATTCCTTCAAGTCGTGATTTATACTCACTGAAGGTACTATAATATCGGCTCCTAATTCCTCATAATACAAAGCTGATCTCACATTAGATATTTCAGCAATAGTTGAAGCTACTACAATTAAATTAGTTTTCTCTTTTGCCAGAGAAATCAGAAAAGGATGCGAGCAAATGACTTTATCAACTCCAATACTTTCTAATTCGCAAAGGTAATTTGCAATGTCATCCCACCAAATTTTATCACTTTTTTCTGGAACTCCACTTGGGCTATTTAAAGTAATCGAAAGAGTTATTCCATGTTTATGGCATATTTCAATATTCTCTTTAATCTTCTCATAAGAATCTTCATATTGAAAACGCCCACCATAGATTTTTCCACTAAGACCTCCTGTATAGACATCACCTACTTTATTCGAAGAATTGATAATTTTCAACAGAGTATCTTTTTTCCCGTTGAAACCCACTGATAATTGATAATTCATAATTTTATTTTTTTTTATTTGTTAATCAATATTTAATATAGCAATATTCGAATTGCAATTTGAACAAAATTCATATCTGCCAACTTTGTCTTTCTTATGCTTAATTATATCCTTGAGATTACTATTGCGAATATTAGCCACAATACACTTTCCGGAGAAATCTTGAAAACAACCTAATATGTCACCGTTATAAGTAATAAATAGACTGCTATCACCTACAATACAATACTTAGGATTAGTAAGCTTATTTCTTTTATAATCATTAATATAATCGCTACTATTACCACCATCATATTCTGATTCTGAAGATCTTAAACCTAATTTTTCTATTATATCATGTCTAAATTCCTCTTCTTTGGCTTTTACTTCATTATCTCCCGCTCTATTCCATAGCGGAAACAATCTAAATTCTCTAAAGCCAATCTCCCGCAGTTTTTCTACTGTAATCTCTAATCCTTCATAAATTACACTTCCTCCAGTCAAATGTATAACAGTTTTATACGCATGTTCGTTACCCAGTCGTTTTATATTGTCCCATATTTTATTATAATTCAATCCACAATGTACTTTCTTGAATATTTTCTCATCGTAAGAACTTACAGAAAGTCTAATTACATCAATATATTCTCTAAAAGTATCATTCACTTTATCAGTCAAATTATCAGCAGTTGTTACTACTGCTAATTGGGTGTTTGAATTATTTTTTATAATACGAGACAGTTCATGAAATTTTGGATGTAAAGTTGGTTCTCCTCTTCCTGATAAATCAATTTCCCAAAAAGTATCATCCAGTTCTTTTGATATGATATTTACCAAATCATCATCTATAAATTTATTTTTAGGAACATGTTTTCTTGGACACATAGAACATGCAGCTCTACACTTTGTAGAAATTTCAAGGTTTAATAGAATTTTTCTCATAAGATATTATTACATTTTAGTTGATATTAATATGTTAGATAAAGACTCGAATATATAATCAACATCCTCTTTCGTGTTATATACATGAAATGAAAAGCGTATAGCACCACCATCAATGTGAAATTTTCGATATAATGGCTGCGAACATTGATACCCGTGATTAATTACTATATCATAATTTGTCGCCAATATTTTTGCAACTTCCAAACTATTTAGAATAGTATTATGAGGTAGTATTGAAAAGATAGGAATATGTTCTTTTGATAAAACAAATGGAAATTTTACAAAATCAAATTGTCTAAACTTATCAACTATATACGCATTTAGGGCCCTTAGGTGATTATAGATGGCTAATCTATTATTTCTAAAAAAATCGAGTGAAGCACCAAGTCCAATAATACCTTCTATATTAGGAGTTCCTGCTTCAAAACTATAAGGAGGATCTTTATATATAATATTCCGATTACTATAAATTCTATTTACCATTCCACCTCCGAATTTTAAAATATTCAACTTATCTAACAATGAATCTTTACAATATAATACACCAACTCCTGATGGACCGAAAATCTTATGTGATGAGAAAACTAAATAGTCACAATCTATTTCTTTTACATCAATTGGTATGTGACTAATAGCTTGAGTAGCATCAACTAATACATTTATGCCATTTTGATGTGCAATATCAATTATATTCTTTATAGGTTGAATATTACCTGTCACATTTGAAATATAAGTTACTGCAATAAGCTTGGTCTTGCATGTTATATTATCTCTTAGTTGTTCTATATCAATATACCCATATTCGTCTATTTCCAGACTAATAACTTTAGCCTTCTCAATCCAAGGTAAATAATTTGAATGATGCTCTAATATAGAAACAATTATTTCTGAATCATCTTCATATTCAATACCATTTGCTACAATATTAATACTTTCTGTCGCCCCACTGGTAAATACTATTTCTGATGAATTTGCACCTATAAAAGCTGCTACTATATCTCTTGACATTTCAACTTTCTCAGTAGCGGTTTCTGCAAGTAGATGTAGTCCCCTAAACACATTTGATGTTTCAAATGAATAAAAATTGGAGACAGAGTCAATAACAGTCTTCAGTTTTAATGTTGTTGCAGCACTATCTGCATATATTATATGTTTTTTTTCAAAATAATTGATTATAGGAAAATGTGATTTCATTTTATATTGTTTTTATAATGGCAAATTTTCCTGAGATCTCAGGTCTAATGGATTGTTCGAATATAAAGTTAACAGAAATATTTGTACCGAAATATTCATTTATTTTAGCTTTAAAATCTCTCCGATGTATTTGAGGGATATCCTTTTTATTAAATGTTGTATATCTAAATATGAGGTTACCATTTTTTTCTTCTAACAATAATTGGTAGACAAATATCAAATTATTAGATAATGAATATACAATCTCGTCAAGATCACCATAAGTCATCACTGTTTCTCCAAAAGTTATTATATCTTTCTCTCTACCCATGACCCATTGAATGTTAGTTGGCGTTCTTAATCCACATTCGCATTTATTGTTACTGCTCGTTGCTTTTACAATATCCCCTGTTTTATAATTCACAAATGGCATAAAAGGGTTTCTTAACGAGGTTACTATCAAACTGAACAAGTCTGTTCGATTTTTGAATGGAATTAATTCAACTTGAATTAAATCATCGCATAAATGCATTTGTCCACACTCACATTCACATAGGATATATCCAATTTCAGTTGAACCATAAAGATTGAATATTGGGCACTTAATATGTGACTCGATAAATTTACGTATATTTTTTGTACAGTACTCATATGATAAAGAGATAGCCTGAGGCGTATACTGAAAGTTAATCCCATAATCTGATATTTTATTTAGCAATATAGATAAATAGATTGGATCAACATCAATATAAAGAGGCTTAAATAACTCTATTTCATAACATATTCTTTCAATATCAGTTTTCTTCCATGTATTAGGATCTGGATGAATATTTAAGAATAAGGTATTATGTATAATTCTTTCCTCGTAAGAAGGTGTCTCCAAATAACAAGCCATATTTGAACATATTGCAGTAGTAAGTATAGCTTTTTTCCAATTATTTATTTCTTTTTGCATAAGATATTTATTATAATTGGCCGTTCTCTTGTATTCTCCTTTCCACCAATCTTTCGGTCTAACTATTTGCATTCTTTCACTAGTTGAGCCAGAAGTATATGTGCTTTCATAGTTTTCACACATAAATGCCTCTTTTATTTTGTTAGACATCCATTTGTTAGGGAAACTTTTCATGATCATAGATTTATCAATAATTACTAATTTATTTAAGCTATTATTAATAAATAAATCATTAATACTATTATAGAATTCAATATCCTTGATTGATTTTCTTATTTTTTCTATCATGATAGTATATATTTAATAATTTTGTTATACTCGGTGTAATTTGTTAATATATTTTCAATATGCCCTTGAAAACCAATAATTTTTTGTTTATCGCTACATAGTTCAATAGCTTCCACAATACCATCTGCTGAATAAGCACTCGCTACAATATTCATTCCCAACTTTTTTATACATTGATGATGCGTAGAAGAGACCGTATATTCTTCTATATCTAATAATTGATGAAGAATTGTATTTTTTTTAATCTTTATACTATGATATGGAATCCATCCATCTTTCCTAATTGAATGTTCTAAATATGTATCTATGTTTTGACATAAAGTCCCTCCTTCTGATATATTTATTATTTGCATTCCTCTACAAATGCCAAGTATAGACTTTCCTAATGATTTGCTTATACTATATAATTGGATTTCAAAATAATCACGTTCTAAAGTTGGATTACATGCATTATATTCATAATAGTCATAATTTATTACCTCATTGTAAAATTGTGGATGAATATCTTCTCCTCCAGTCAGGATTAGAAAATCAATCATATTTGCCATCTGTTCAATTTCACTTATATCTACAGTAGGTGATAAGATAATTGGAATGAGATTGTAACTATGAGATATTTCAATAAAGATCCTATTTATGAATATAATAGGATAAGTGTTATTCGTTGCCTTAGCTTTGTTCCCAACAGATGAACAAATTCCTACAATTTTTCTTTTTTTCATTTTTCAAAATCTTATTTGGATTTTAAAAAATCTCTCCACTCTGCCATAAAATATTCCTTCTTGTTCTTAATGCTTAAATATTCTATGGCTGGATTGATTTCTTCAATCATCTGATTTATTAAAACATCAACATACTTTTCTTCACCAAATCCACGAGAACGATACTTTTCTTTGATAATATACAAAATATTTATTGATATTCCCGTTAACCATTTTTTGCTTTCCACAATTTTCGTGTCAAATCCGTTCTGTACAACATCATCTCTCAGCTGAAAAAAATTAAAATTAATATTATTCAGATAGCTAGAGACTTCATTAACAGCCTGTTTTAAGCCAAAGTTAAACACTGCAGGGTAAATCAATCTATTAAATGGCTGCTGACAATCACTTCTAATTTCAATAGTTCTACGATTAGTAATTGCAACATTTTGATATGAACGTAGATATTTATAATCATCAACCGAAGGGTGTATCCATGTTTCACTTATACAATCTTCATCAAATTGTAATCCCTTTACCTGTTTCAATGTTACATATTGATTAAAAGGAATTTGAGATAATAATATAGGCTTTGACTCTCTATACACCATAAATATTAATTTTGAATTATTGAAAGCGTTCAAATCTTCAATATCATTAAATTCTTTCGATATTAATATATTATTACTATCTCTCCCATGACTACTAAATTTCCAAATATAGTCCCTGTAACATAATATCGTTTTATTGCTATTTACTATATGTGGACTGTTTGAGAATAAAAGAGCATTAATCCAATTACACTTATTATATGTATTAATTATTTTAATTAGATCTTCGTCTTTATAGTCTATATGTGATTGAGACGAACATATCTTTGCTATATTATCGTTTCCGTGAAATTCTCTAATTAATTTGTAATACGGATTATTCACATATTTAAATTGTATATTAAAAGGAGCTATGCCATGAGAAATTAACATTAATTCATAATGATCGATGAATAATGAAAAATCATATATAGCAGTATTGATTATGGAATGCAAGCTTAGAATATCATATTGAGGGTCTATTGAAAATTCTATAATACTATATGTAAATTCGAATGATATTGTTACACCTAATTCATTTTTTGCTTTTATACATATTCCGTTGCTATCTTTCTGCATCGAAATGAATCCACTATTATATTTCAAATATCTGGATATAATATCGGGCATATAGAAAGTTTCATCGCTCTTATGACAAATAAAAAATTCAAGTTCTACACCTATTTTCATTTTTATAATTAGAATTTATATCGAATAAATGATTAAAGCGTTCTTTTCCTATCTTTGTGGTCTAAAAAGTTCAATTGATGTATTACGACAAGATTCGCCACCGTCATAACCAAGTGCTGCTACGACAGGGTTACCCCCTGTTGAGTTTGATGCCTTGCTAATAACTTTCAAGTACCATTGGGATGAAATTGCGCTATTTTACTCTGGAGGGTAAAGTGTGTCAACGTATTTTTCTTACAACAGGAAGACCAGTGTATCGCCTTTGGTTCAAGATTAGATGTTCTTTATATTAAGTATACCTGAAGACCAATCCTCTTCAGAAACTCCATGCCTTCCAGTTTGAAATGACCCGGCCTTAAGCCAATAGGTGGATTCACCTTCTTTCAGAAATTCTCCGCCATACATTGAAGACACTTGGTGAATTGCCCGACCGTAACTCCAAATGACTGATACACATTCTTCAAAGATGTGAGGATGTTCTGTTGGATGGAACAGAGAGAACCATTCAGAGTCCTACGGACGAAGACAGGCAGTCAGCATGTTATAGTGGTAAAAAAACTCATAGCATAAAGAACAACCTGCTTTGTATCGGAAACCTTCGGATTGTGTGGCTTAGCTCCACATACGAAGGTCATTGAAGTGTGCATGCCCCAAAAAAACCTAAGGGAAAAGAACTTATAACTGCTGAAAAGCAAGAGAATAGGCGAATTTCCGGAATCAGGATTAAAGTGGAACATGCCATAGGTGGTATGAAAAAATGTCGTATTGTTAAAGAACGATTCAGATGCCATAAATTCGGTTTCGAAGATATGGTAATTCTTATTGCTTGTGGATTACACAACTTTAGAATAACTCACAAAATGAGCCATATAACAATTTAATCTATATAATGTCTATTGTAATGCTAACATTATTCGTTCTATTTATCACTCATTTGTAATAGTTCTCATTTTTTCTTGAAGTAATAGTAATTGAGACTTTGAATCTTCTAATTTTTGTTTTTCTCTTTTTATTATACTTTCAGGAGCTTTGTTAATGAAAGAATCATTTTTAAGCTTTTCTTCTATTTTACTTATAAATCCTTTGAAATATTCAATTCTGTCTATTATATTATCTAAAAGATTTTCATTTTGGCGATTTATATATCCTGTAATAAAAAATTCACTTGAATATTCTATAAATGAATATGAATTTTCCACTAATTCATCAGTATATTCAACAAGTGATAAATTGCACATCTTTTTTATTATGTCAATTTTGAATGTACGCTGATTTGATCTAATAATCAACTTTAAAGATTCTTTGTGAGAAATCTTATAATCTGTCCTGAACTTTCTTATTTTTGAAATTATGCATTTTAATTGCTCGGATTGATCAATTATATATTTATCATATATCGGATTACAATCCCATTTTGATGTGGCTAGCAAACCAGAACTATTATATTTCATTCTAGCCCATATTTCTTCTGTCACAAATGGGATAAAAAGATGTGCAAATTTTAATATTGCCGAAAATATTATATTTGTTGATTCCATTGTTGTTTTATCAATCTTTTTAGAATCAACAGGCTTTATTATCTCTAAATAATATGGACAGAAATTATCCCATATCAACTCATAAACATTATGCAAAGCATCTGACATCCGACAATTTTCTATATTATGTTCTATTTCTAATTGAGTATAAGAAATGAGATTAGTAAACCATTCTATTGCTTGCTGAGAGTAAGTAGGCTGTTGCAAGTTGTTATCAACGGTCCAACTATTAATCAATTTATAAGCATTCCACAATTTATTTACAAAATTTCGTCCTTGCAAACATTGCTGTTCGTCAAAGATTATATCGGTACCTGCAGGTGCACACAAAAGCATTCCTACACGTACTCCGTCTGCTCCATATTTATTTATTAAATCAATCGGGTCCGGTGAATTACCCAAAGATTTAGACATTTTTCTTTTAGACTTATCTCTGACAAGACCTGTAAAGCAAACTTTTTCAAAAGGTATTTCATTTTTCCAATATAATCCAAACATAATCATTCGTGCTACCCAAAAAAAGATAATATCAGGTGCCGTTACTAAAACATTAATTGGATAGTAATATTTCAATTCTTCATTATTCTTATCATGAATTCCACCAAATGACGATATGGGCCATAACCAAGAAGAAAACCATGTATCCAAAACATCTTCGTCTTGCTTTAAATCAGTAATGCTTAAATCTGGATATTTTTGTTTGAATATGATATAAGCTTCCTCTATATCTTTGGCAACTACATATTCTCCGTTATCAATATAGTAAGCTGGTATTCTTTGTCCCCACCATAATTGCCGAGAAATACACCAATCTTTAATATTGTTCATCCAATGTAAATATATATTTTTGTATTTATCTGGATAAAACTTGATCTGATTATTTGTTACAACATTAATTGCAGGTTTTGCTAATTCATTCATTTTACAAAACCATTGTGTTGATAATTTAGGCTCTATTATGGAGTTTGTTCTTTCAGAATATCCTATATTATTAATATATGGAACTTCTTTAACTAATAATCCTAACTCCCTTAATTCTTTCAAAATATTAGCCCTGCATTCAAAACGATCTTGCCCTTGGAATTTCCCACCAAGTTCATTTACGGTCCCATCATTGTTAAGAATATTGATAATGTCAAGATTATATTTTAGGCCTATGCAATAATCATTAATATCATGTGCAGGTGTTATTTTGAGTACTCCAGAACCAAACTCTGAATCAACATAATCATCAAATATTATTGGTATTTTGCGTCCTATAATAGGTGTTATTACATATTTATTTCTTAAATGGATGTATCTCTGATCATTAGGATTAACGCATACAGCAGAATCCCCTAAAAGAGTTTCAGGTCTACTTGTAGCAATTTCTAAAAACTGGTTACTTCCTTCAATTAAGTATCTAATATAGTACAACGTAGATTCAGTTTCTTTGTATATAACTTCTTCATCAGAAAGAGCAGTTTGAGCTTTTGAATCCCAATTAACCATCCGAACACCACGATATATTACACCTTTCTTATAGAGATCAATAAATATGTCAATTACTGATTCGGACATATCATTATCCATTGTGAATTTAGTTCTTTTCCAATCACATGATGCTCCCAAATATCTTAATTGTTTTAAAATTATCCCTCCATGTTTTTCTTTCCAATCCCATACGTACTTCAGAAATTCTGTTCTTGAAAGATCATTTTTCTCTATTCCCTTTTTTTGTAATGCACTAACAACTTTATTTTCTGTTGCAATTGATGCATGATCCATTCCTGGAAGCCAACAGGCATTATAATTTTTCATTCTAGCATATCTTATAAATGCATCTTGAATTGTATTATTCAAAATATGTCCCATATGCAATACGCCTGTTACATTCGGAGGAGGCATGGTTATAGTGAAAGCTTTTTGTTTGTTAGGAATAGAATCAAATACGCCTGAGCATTCCCATTTTTTATACCATTTTGATTCAATTTCATTTGGATTATAATTGTTGTCATTCATAACTATTTATTTTGATAAAATATTTGCTCTTTATTATAAGTCAATTAATCAAAATATGATTATTTTCTGTCGATAATCTTTGATTATAAATAAGCAGAAGAACCATAGTGAATATACACGATACTAACCATGTCTCTTTAGCTTAAATAAACTTCGCCACCATCCACTAGAATTTCTGCTCCGGTTGTAAAACTAGAGTCTGAACTGGCCAGAAACAATACTGCTTTAGCCACTTCTTCAGGTGTTCCTAGTCGATTCATCGGTATAGTGCTTAATTTTTTTTCCCACTCCACTTGCTGAAGTGTGTTACCTTCGCCTTTCAATTTTCTATAAGCAGGTGTGTCAGTCGGGCCAGGACTAACAACATTCACTCGAATTCCTTTTGTAACAAAATCTGCAGCTAATGAACGTGCTAAAGAACGAACTCCAGCTTTGCTTGCTGCATAAACTGGTGACTCTGCTACTGCTAAACGTCCTGCAATCGACCCCATTAGTACAATAGAACTTGGATTACCCATTAATGGAAGCATACCCTGTATTGTAAAAAACATTCCTTTCAAATTTGTATCCATGAGCCAGTCCCAGTTCTCTTCTGTGACTGAATTGATTGAACCAGAAGAGTATTGGCCGGCACTAATAAATAGTACATCAATATAGCCAAACTCTAGTTCAACTTTCACAACTAAATCTTTGATTTGTTCCATATCAGTAACATCACATTGATAGGCTGATGTTCTGCCTCCAATTTCATCTGCTTTAGATGTTAAGGTTTCAACATTTCTTCCAGTTATAATAAGGTTAGCTCCTTCTTGGGAAAAAGCTTTGGCAGCAGCTAATCCTATTCCGCTATTGCCACCAACAACTAAAACATTTTTTCCTTCAAATAAATTACGTGTCATAATTAGTTCACCTCCTATTTAATTTGTTAAGTATCCAACACATAAGAATGAATAAGTTTTATGTGAGTGTGCACGATTATTTTTTATATAGCTGCTATAAAAAGTGTTATTTATTTCTTCAATAGCAACTTAGAAATCTTATTCAGACTTGTCCTAGATACACAGAATCTTTATATTTTTAATTTCCATTTTAGAGTATTGTAAATACATGTTCTTTATCAAACAGTAAGTCTGTGGTTTTACTCTACACTTGTAATTATTTAAGTAGAACCCACTCTTTGACTGGTCGATCATTTAAATATAATCACTTCTCTAAAATTATTAGATATATCACATTTTTCCATTTTTGAGGTATTCAAATCAACTACAGCTGTAAGATTTACACAGCTAATACTTACACCAAACTTTTTCTTACCTTTTATTTCAATTAATATCCCTTCATAACCACATAACGGTCCATCTATAATGCGAATTTTATCTCCAGAGCTAAATTCATTGTTTCTCAATATTTCCACATCCATCTCTTGCATTATTTTTAATGACATTATATCATTGCCTGAAATTACAGCAGGAACTCCGGCACAAGTAACACAGTAACAAATACCATAAATCCTGTTTATGTCAAAAATATCATTACGCGTAGCTAAAACAAAAATATAGCTTGGGAAGAGAGGTGACTTGATAAGTTTACGTTGTCTATTTCTCCAAATCTTAAATTCGCTTTTGAGTGGCAAAAAAGATTCATAGCCTAATGAAAGTAAATATTCATTCACTTTTTTTCTGCTCTTGGAGATGTATAAAATACATACCAATTCTTCTTTTTAATTTCCTTCATTTCGCAATAATAAAATAGGTACAAAAAAGTTGGTCAGTTAGCAACTAGGCTATCAGACACAATTTTATGGAGTGCAAAGAAAGCAAAAAATAAACAATACGTACTGTTTAATGATGAATAAATTCTATGTATTAAGAATAATTAATACTTTTCGAATTAATCGACGGCTACTAGTGCATGTCATTATACTAATAGTTTGCATAAATTATTATATAAAGGTTACGCGAAACTGTAATTAGAGTTGGTAAATAGTCGATTTAAAGTAAGCTCCCGATAAAGTACCTGTATAAATTCATAGAATCACTATATGCATCTAATGTCTGGAAAGGATCACCGTTTAGGTGGTATCTTTCCTTGTTCAAGGCAGTTTTACCCGCCATGCTCTATTCATATTATATAGAACTTCAATTTTTGACTGCTGTTTCCGACAGAAAGAGGTGTGAAGCTCATGCCCGCACCCGTTCATCTTATTACTGCTCTTATTCGTATTTCATTCATTTTTTGGTTCTCCTTTCTTCCATTTTATGGGATTTTACTGTTTCTGTTCACGGCAGGGCATAGCTATCCCATGTTGCTGTCATGCCGCTTTTTTCCGGTGTATGTCGCAATGCTTCAGTACAACCGTATATGTGATGTCACTACTCGTTACTGTAGTGGGGCTGTAAACTCTCATCCGTCCGCAATGCTCGCAGAAATACAGATTTTCGTATTCACTTTCTGCCTGTTGCAACTCGGCTTCTTTTATTTCGCTTTCATCCCGTCCGAAGTATTCTTCCGGCAGGTTGCCTTTGTTGGAATAGAAGCCGTAGTACCTCACGATGCGGAAATAGCGCAGGGGAATGTGTCGCAACAACCGGGGAAGAACTCACGGTAATGCAGTGTCAGTTCCTTTTGAACCGGGTTTCTCCTGTCGGGTGAGTTTTTGTAATCACGGTATCGGAATGAAATGTTCTCACCGTCCATTGCCGTAATCTTGTACTCGCTCAGACACGCCCGCTTGGAATACCTGCCTACATATTGTATCACCTGCTCCGGCATCTGTAAGGGCTGTTCCAAATGCACTATTCAGTCCTTTTTCTTCTCCACCTTTTTGATGAAGCCCATAAACCATAAACTCCATGAGGTCGTGGAAATCATACTCCAGCCTACCCGTATCGAACAATCTAATCAACGCATTTTCAAACTTGTAACGGAACACCTTGCGGATAGAGGGATATGCACATAATCATGTTCGGGAACGACTATCTTATTGCCGTTGTCGATGCCGCCCCATGACATAATCATGTGCGTGTGTACATGAAGCTGCTTTGTTTCCCCATAGGTATGCAGTACGGCAATCACCCTGGTTTTCAACCCGAACTTGTGCATCATCCAGTCTTTCAGCGTATCTGCCGAAGTACGCCTCACAAAGTCCAATAGGATATGTGACAAGGTCATCACCACATGGCGGTGCGGCACTCGTAGTATCTTTTCTTTCATACGAGCCGCCCATTTCAGCGTGTCACGCCAGCCACATGACGGACAAAAGCGGTTCTTGCAGCTATGACTGATTTCCCATATCTCGCCACAATCGGGGCTGGCATATATGTCTATTCCCAAAGCAGTTGTACGGCACACACGGATAACATTCACCGCCTTATACTGTTCGAAGGTGATGTACTCAGTCGGGTGTTATGTGTACTCGTCCCACTACCGATTGAAGAAGTCGGATAAACGGTACTTTTTCGTTTTGCAACCGTCTGTGTATATATCGTTTAACAAATCTGTCATACTTGTGTCGTTATTCCCTTTATTTTTTTGTTAAATCCTTATAAGTCGATGATTTATAATTGCTTTAATTGCTTGGATAAGTTTATAGCGATTCTCTGTTTATGATATGTTTTTCATTAAAGTATTGTTAGATTCCTTTGGGGCTTCTCTATTTCCAATAATTGGGTGGTAACTTTTTTAGTTTTTTCCCTTATCTTTTTGTAATCATGGTAACCAAGCAATTATATCGGTAAGCCATTCTCTGGGATTAACTTGAAATGCCTAGCATGATACTAACAATGAATATATAATAGTTGTGTTTTTCCATCGCCTTATAATTTCTGCAAAACAAGAAGTTTTTAGATGATAAAGTTATTGGCTAGACTGCATTTTATCGGGTCGAGAACTTACGAAATAGCAAAGAAAGAAAAACGAAAATCTAAATAAATGCCACTCTGACTATGCTTGAGCAATTAGAAAAAGATAAATGTACCCCTTTTTTGTAGACTGATTAGCTACGTAAGTGCGTAACTACTCAGGTATCTAAATCAACTTAATTACCTGATTATCAATGGTGATAATTTTATAATATTAAGCATTTTAAGGGTAAAACCTGCAAAATGAGTTTTTCTCAACGATTTAGTCGATTGATAATAAGATATTTAAGATACCTGAGTAGTTACCGTAAGTGCTATGTATTGTTAATGTATGTTAAATGCTTACTCTAAAAACAAACAGTATAGACTGTTAATTAAAATAGTTGTATATTTGCACTCAGTGTGAAACATGCAGATAACTTATGTCTAATTTTAATAGTATAATTATGAAAAGTAAAATTTCAATGCTGTTATTTGTTGCTGCTTTCGCGGCAGCATGTACAAATGAAATGGAGGAATTCGCTAAAGATTCTTTTGAGAATGTTCCAGAAAATGCCTCTTTGACACGGTCATGCCTAAGTGATACGATTGATTTGGGAGAACTTGTGTCTCTTGAAGAAACAGAAGAACTTAAAGAGTTGAAGGCACGTTATGAGAAAATGTACTCTAACAATCGGAAAGTACAAGCTCTTGATGCAACTGTAGATGATTTCTTTTCATCTAACATCTATGCGATTCGAGAACTTCCGGTAACGATTAAGGTTCGTACTGTCGCAAGTGGTTCTACAACTTCAAATTCTTATCTTTTCTGTGATGGAGCAGGAAAAGAGGTTACATTGGGAAATTCATCGACATCATTAGGAAGCCGGTTTTATCTTAAAATTCTTCCGGCAACATCTGGCATTCCATATTTGATATATTCTAGTGCCTCAAACACACCATTATCTGTCGGTTATTACACAAATGCTCCAGATGATAAGATTCTGATGACAGCAAAAGATAATTCAGGGTCATTATATAGTGCAGGTTGGGATCTTATACCATCTACTTATAAAGGGTACTTTTCTATTCAAAGTGAATCATATTTAGGACAATCTGATCCGAATAATAGTTGGTCTGTTTTTTATCACGTACTTGAGGCTAAAGCTAACAATAAATTGGGATATGCCCAGAGAGTAAATTACCGCGCTCAACAAGAGTTTTTAATTACTCCTACAGCTTCATTTACTTTGCAAAATGTAACCTTTGATTTGGAAAATGCAACAATATCAAATGGCGCAGTAATATCTAAGGTAACTAGTTTGACAAACGTACATGAATATACTACAAACGAAAATCTTACAATAAATTTTAATGCAGAAGAAACATCCAATTTCTATGAAACGGCAGGTACTTTAAAAGTTAACATTTCTTCTCCGTCATCCATTAAATTTCCACGTCCTAGACCTATTGCAGGAAAAGCTGTATTAATGGGTGATGAGTCTAAAGATGCTATTTATTCAAGTGCTACGCAAAAATTATCTGCTCCAGTAGAATATTCTACGAGTATTGAAATGAAACCGAGATGTTTATTGCAACTGACTACTAAGTTTAAAACTTTTATACTTAATGTCCCTTATGTTGCTGTTGCAAAATACGGGGACCGTGAAATAAAAGTAAGAGGAACATGGAGAGGTTATTCTGTTGCCGATCCAGAACTTAACAAACCAATTAATGAACCTCACTATTTTGATTTGGAAACAGGTGAGGAATTAAATTATTCTCTATCATTTGATCCTGAACGTAAAATTTATGTAACAAAATAATATATAACTGATATGAACAAATTACACTTTACAGCATTGTCATTGTGCCTTATGGCAATAGGTTGCACGAATGACGAATCTTTTTATGAGCAATCAGAAATAGATGATAACGGTGTCGTAGTGCTACAAGAAAGAAACGCAGCACTTCCTAAGGAAATTCGTACACGTCCTGTGATTTTGGAGGATAAAACAGCTACAAGAGCTGTAAATGAGAGTGGAGGAATTATAGGTAATTCAGATGTGCTTTTGGGATACTCCTATTCTATTGGAAATTCCATTTTGGGTGACTATGAAAATGTTATATCGCCCGTCATTGATTTGATGAAAGTAAAAGAATATGGAAGTGACTATATAACAGGACGCTCTTTACAGGTGTATATGTCAGAACGCTTTTCTTATTCTGATTATAATAGTTATGAGTCAAAGTTATCGCAAACTAAAAAAGTGGCTTCTGGATTCCAACTTAATTTGGGCCTATTTAAATTAGGAAGAAAGAAAAAAACAGAAGAAACTTTCAAATCAGAATTAACATCATCACAAAAAGTTGTATATGGAGAACTGAACTTGATGTTGAAGAATTCTTCTTTTAACCTTCAAGCATCAGATGGAGCACGTAAATTTTATGCTCGTGAATGTTTATCTCCTGTATTTCTTAGAAATCTATATTCGTCCACTCTTGGAAATATATTAGACACGTATGGTGAGTGCATACTTACAGGATATATTACTGGAGGAAAAGCTTGTGCTCTTTATACAGGATTAAGTCGCAATGGTAGTAGTAGTACTTCTAAGGAAACAGGAATGGAGAAAAGTATAGATGCCTCTTTCTCTTGGAAAAAAAACTCAGTTAGCGGAGACTTTCAATTTGGAAAAGGAAACTTCAATTATGAATCTTCAGAGTATAACATGGAACAATTATATACAAAAATGTGGATTTACGGAGGTGATCCTGTAGGATTGAGCATGAATAGTGCAGAAAATCTTGTTAATATTAATTTTGATTTGGCTCCTTGGGTGGCATCATTGTCAGATAGTAAGAAACATACCATTATTGATATTACAGATAATGGGCTATATCCTTTGTCAGCATTTGTCATAGAAGAAAATTTTAAGAAGAGGTTAGATGCTACTACTTCTAATCTTCTAGAAAAATATCCAAGTTTTGTCGAACCTCACATTGAAATAATGCGTGTATTTGAAAGATACAGTTCTTCAAATGAGGCATTATATGATGTTGTTGCTGTGCTATTTACACGGCAAGGAGATAGAATAGTACTCCGCTCTGGTAATGCTTCTACAGCATCTGATGCTGAGTTGAGACAAAATGAGAATGCTACAGTGTTCAGTCAAAAAGCATTGAATATAAAAACACAAAAGCAGAATTTTTATGAATTGCGTATCAGTTCTAATTCTGTTACACGTTTAAACCCTAAAATTGGCAATCCATTGTGTATAGATCTTCCCAAAGTTAACGAAGCTAATATGTACACATATACAAATCCGCGTACCGGTATTCAATACATCTATGACACTGAAAATAAGATAGCGTTTTCACATTATACTGATGATTTGGATGGAGACTGGATTTTAGATGATTACGGAATACGTAGTTGGGTTGAGTCGTTGCCGACAAAATCTATTTCAATGGCTACTCTGGCAAATTCGTATAGAATTATAGGATTATAAAATAATGATTATGAAAAGGATATTATTATTTGTGGTAACAAGTCTATGTCTGTTTTTTGTTGGTTGCGATAATGATGATAAGGACGATGTAATATCACTTACACCTCAAGAATTAATACAAACAACTTGGGATGTTGAACTCAATAGATATACCGAGAACGGAAAAGTTGAACACAAGGAATATGGTATCATAGAGTTTAATTCAGCTGTAGAAGGAATGTATATCAATGGAGAAGGCAGTGGTGATCCGGCAACCGTAAATGCAGTATATTACCAGATTGATGGACGAAAGATTATTTTTAAAAATAGTGCTTTAGTTGGTAGTTGGACGATTATGGAAAAATCTAAAAACAGAATCGTTTTGCAAGCATATTTACCACAAGAATACAAGGTTATTCTTACTAAAAAGTATTGAGTTATGATTATAAGTCGACGATAATCACTACAGACCTCACTGTACAAAGGAGCGGATACCGAAAAGCTGATAGAGTAGGTTCATGGCATATATTAGACGACATTATGGCATATATTTGATTGAAACAATTAGAGCAATAAAAATATTGCGATTGGATTAATGTGAAATTAAAATCTACTTATGTTAAATTTAAATTATGTAAAGATGAAAAAAATGAGATTTTTATTAGTATTATTAGTGGGTATATCTATTGTATCATGTACTAATGACTTAGATGAAATGCTAGGGACTCAAAATTTGCAAACCCGTTCTGTTGAGCCTAGATTCACAGGAAATATATCAGAAAGTCAGGCGATTGCATTAATGAATAAATTTCTGGATGCACCCTCTTTTTTTTATTTTGAAGATGTCATAGGCTTCGATCCGACAACATCTATTTCCACAGGAAGTTTCACTGTCAACAGAAATGGGAAAACTATACATGTACGTTCTATTCAAGTTGGTGTAATAGGAAAGAACGGAAAATATGGAGTTTATGGAACTCCAGTAACGAGCAAAGAATTCTATTCATTGAGAAATGGGATGGTTTTGCATGGAGAACCTATTTATGAAGAGAATGATGTAGAAAGAGCCAACCCAGTAGGAATGCGTTATTACTATACAACTAATGATGTAAATCATAGTCAAAATTGCTGGATTGCGATCAATTGGGCTGATGCTTCTACATTTGAAAGTATAATTGGTTGGTGAGTGTTATGACTATTACATTTTTAAGAAAGTTACCATCGTTTTGGTTGGTAACTTTCTTTATATTGCAAGTTTCCTGTACTGTTACAAGGGAATATCCTTTTATGAATCGTAGTTGTATGCACTGTGATTCTTTTCCTGTATACTATGCAGATAAATATGATCAATTGGTTTTCATGCAAAAATTTCAAGATGGTAGGCAATATTGCAATAACTTGGCCGCCGTTAAGAAGAATGGGAAATGGGGATTTATGGATAGAAATGGGAATATTATAATTTCTATGATGTATGATTGGGTGAGTTGTTTTGGAGAATATGGATTTCATAAATCCTTAGCAATGGCGAAGATAGGTACTGACCAAGATAAAATGCCTATTTTAACACCTTGTTCAACAGTGCTTATTAATCAAAAAGGGGATACTATAACTCCTGTATACTGTATAATATTTCCGATTGAAAAAAAATTATCTATTGTTAATAACGGACTGCAACTTCGATCTGTAGGGAAGTCATTTGCGATATCAGAAGGTAAATGGGGATGCATAAATAATAAAGGTAAGGAAGTTGTAAAATGCCAATATGATTTAATTTATCCGTTTCGTGAAAAGATAACATTTGTCCAAAAATCAGGCAAGTGGGGAATGATAGACGAAAAAGGCAAGGAGGTTATTCCGTGTATGTATGATGATGTATGTTACAAGAGCAATTATCAAACTATAGATACTCAATTTGACATGGCACCAACAACAGTTTTAAAGAAAACAATAATACCATATCAGCAATATGGGATAGTTTATATGTTTCAACAAAATAAAATCTATTCTTTTTCAAGTAACGGAAGCATTTTAAGTATAAATAATCTATCAAATCATTAGATGTAAAAAAACAAGTACGCAAAAATTATTACTGAAATACATGAAGGAATATGGCATAAACATAAATGAGTAGAAAGAAAGTAAATCTATAACAGTATTATCAAAAGTTTTTCAAAAAGTTCTTTCTATAACAGAATATCCGTTCTCTCTGAATAAACTTTTGATAATACAAAACTTTAGATAGCTTTTTTCTTTTGAAAAATCTCGTTAATCATATCTTTCACATCTTTATTTACTTGAATAAAATTGGCATACAAGATACGCTCCCTCACATCCCTCGATTTGAACGTGTAGAACTTGGGCAATGGCACATATGCCGCTTCCTCTTTCTGAATGGTCACCATATTGAAGTCTGTCTTGCAGAAGAATTTGGAGGTCTTAAATTCCTCCGCTTCTTGTATGTTCAGCTGGTCTCGCATTCCGATTTTTGTTTTTGTGAAGTCGCGTGCCACCTGTCCGCATATCCAACCCGTAGCCATATCGGAAATCTTACTGGCAGGCACAAGGTTATCCATATTCTCGTTCAGGTTGATGCTTGTCTTGTCCCGGTCTATCGTCACGCCTTTCTTCAATTGCACCACCTTGCCGAAAATGTCATTACTCAGCCACTCCAAGGTTTCTTTCGCACGTGCTGAGCCCGATACTACATTGCCCACCGTTGTGATAATCTTCTGCATACCCACCTTGCCGTAGTCCGCTTCGAGTTGTGGAAGCTCTTGAAAGCCCAAAGCCACACTTACTTTGTTGCTTCGTGCTGTACCTATCAGCCGGTCTATTTTATGAAAGTATAGTGTAGGCAGCTCATCCACGATGATGCTCACCGGGATATTTTTCCCTTGGCCGGTATTCACTCTCGTTACTAGTCTGTTTAATATCAATGCGTTCAGTGCGCCGATTATTCCTTCCATTTCCGGGTCGTTGGCTATCAGCAGATAACTCGGGCTTTTCGGGTCACTTACCTTTAAGTCAAAATCATCACCGTCTTTGTGGAATATCCAATAGCTTTCTTTGGTGGCAAGTCGGGAGGTATAAACACGTAGTGTACCAATCATACCCTCTAATTGTTCCATTGCCTTGTTTTTCAAGGCTGTTTGAAACGGTCCCAACAGCGGAGCCACCTCATTGTCTGTTTCTAGTACCTCAAAAATGGTTTGGTAGCTCTCGTTCAGGAAGGATAGAATATGCGGCATATCCGAATATTTGCCCAACCAGTAGGCGGGTTCCACCTCATTTCCTTGTGCGTCAAACACCCTTCCGGTCGGTTTCAGCCGTTTGGTCTGTGGTTCTTCCGTCATTTCTGCACACAGTTTGTTCCCCTCCTTGTCGTAAGGTTCTTTCTTATAGTTTACAAAAAAATAGATGCAAGCGGCCAAGAAGTTTACCGCCGAGGTTTGGAAGAACTGGTCGCTACCGCCACCGCCTTCCTTCTTACCCTTTTGCAGAGATTCCAACAGGGTCTCGGCCGTCTCCGAAGCAGCTGCGAGATTATTGATATACTTCTGCTGAATAGGGTTTACCCGTCTGGAGTATTCCACATCCACAAAATTGATCACCGAGAATTTGCAGCCTTCGGGAAGATTGCCGAGCTGTTGGTTTTTAAGGTAATGATAGTAGAGTTTTGTGGCAAGTGTCGGCCATTTGTAATCATAGACCACCATCGCAAAACCCTTTGCCGAGTGCTGACGGATAAACGGCTCGATAATTGAGAATGTCTTTCCCGAACCGGGTGTGCCGACCACCCATGTGCCACGAAAAGGATTGGTGATGTTGCACCAGCCTTTGCGGAACTTGCCTTTATAATAGAACCGCATCGGGATATTTACCGAGTATTTGTTTTCCACCAGTTCCATACATTGCTCAAAGCTCTCATTCTCCAGATTGAATCGGTCTTTCAGCAACCCTTCCTTTAAGAACTTCGATATATTGTCCAACGCCACGTGTACCAATAGGGTTCCGATTACTGAGGACACCATATATAAAACAATGTTCAACCGAAGGGAATATAGTCGAAAGTCTATCATAAAGCTGAATAGCCATACAGCAACAATCAGCAGTGCGATACCGCTGACCAATGGATAAAGCACCTGTTTACGTGCATTAAATTCCAGATGTTTCTTGTTTCTCGTTCCAACGCAGGTGATACATATTAATGCGAACGTGGCAATTTTACTGTACACCAAGTGCCCGTCATGGTAAAGAAACCAACTTTTAATACGGCTATGCACATCGCATACCACTCCGTTCCAGTAGTCCAGTACCTCCGGGTCAATGGCATACATAAAGAACTCTATAAGTAGGGATACATAGATTGCTGTGCGAAATATCTTATATACTCCCTGTAACTCTTTGCTCTCTTCCATAGTGATATGGTTGGATGATTATTCACTCAGTGTGATTATCGGACGCACTTTGTGTGCTTGCCATTTGGGAGTTTCTTGTATCGTACCGCTACCGGTCGAATACAACCATGCTTTGGCGGTTTCCTGTCCGGCCACTTCGGTCGAAGTCCAGTACCAACACTCGTTGGCACTGTCCGGGATAGGCATACCGCCGCATTGCTCGATATACGGATTCACCGCCTCACGGCTGGCATACAGCAGGCGCATTTGCGCTACCGAAGGCACATAGGCACTCTGCCCATACTTCCATAATTCAAAAACCTGCTCAGCTATCGGCGAGGACGTCTCCGTCGTTTCATACAAGGCAAACGTATTCTCATTGCCGTCCAAAGCCGCCAAGTCAGCCGATGTGCCTTGTGCAATCCCGATGCTGTCCGCAAAGGCTTCCGGCGCAAGGTCGTGCAGATAGACCGCATATCCGTTTCCTGCCATCGCTTCATCCCGGTTCAGGTGGAACACCACGGCTATGGCCTCCTTTCCCGATAGGCTGTAGTCCTCATAGCTCATTACCTTACCGTCCGTACAAAGGATATGGCCCACCTTCATGCCGGTGTCCGGAAAATCCCGGTGTTCATCACACGCCACTAACCCCAATACTGTAGCCGGAATCATCCCCAAAAACATTATTCCTAGTCTCATGCCTTTCCCTACCTTATTATGAATAACCCTTGCCATTTGTTCCATTCGTGTCTGCATTTCATTCATATCCTGTGTTTTATTTATCATTGTCTATAATCCTTATTTACCCCTATTGTTATTTCTACTTCTTGTCGTATATTAGTTCAGCGGCATTTTTTTCATTTAATAGGCAATTTCACCCCGATAACCACTCCTGTGCGGAACAAGTCATTCCCACCAATCATCAGGTCGCTTTTCACCTGCCAATATACCTGCCAACCCTTACGCAAAGAGTAACTATGCTCATATCCGGCGTGTACGCTGCCCACCACATTGTGCCGGTCAGAGCCGAGCGAACCGCCTATGCGCAGGTTGCCATGGTGGTTGTGTCCTCGTGTCACGCAAGGCTTGTAGGCTACGCCCAAACCCCACGTGTTGTAGTTGCTCCAAAACGACTTCGGGCATACGTGACCGCACGAAGCGCATTCGTCCCATTTCAGATACACGTTCCCGAAATACTCCCAAGCGTTATGATAACGTGTCTCATGTTCGTAAGCCACCGTCAAGTCCATGCCTTGCTCATACAGGAGTCCGGTGCCAATCTGCAACCTCCCCCTATGGTCGTCCGCAAATCCCGGAACACAAGTGGTAAACAGGATTACCGCCAATACAAACATCTTGTTCAAATAAAAATTCTTCATGCCTGATTCCTCATTCTTCATTAAGTAAGACTTCATTAAAGTTGTCCGCATTCAGCACATCTTCATAGTCGATGTTCAGCGAGATATTGCGCCCCGAAATTTGCTTTTCGCTTAGTTCTATGGTCAGCACCTTGTCATTGGGGAAAGTCATTTTCCGTATCACCACGATGTTACGGTAGCCGTGCAGGAACGACTTACCCTGTTCCAACATCATTTCCGGCTGTAACTCAATCACCTGCGCATTGGTAGCTTTCGACACCTTCTTGTCAGCGAGTTTCACTCGCATCTCATCTATATCGAAGCGGATGCGTGTACGGTTCTCTATCGAAAAGTCAATGAAAAAGTAGTCGCCCACGGCATAAATGTTGTTCAGCCGCATGGTCATACGGTGTTGTTTGCAGCTTACGTTCCGGTATCTAGCCGGAGAAGTCCATACCCTACGGGCAAACCGGTATATGTCCTCTGTGGAGAGCGACACCGCCGGGTTATGGTAAGCTGTGGTCTCTACAGCGTGTATTTCCTTGTCCGTCACCGCCTCTTGCAGCCGGGTGGTGTAAACCAGTGCGTATTGCGTTCGGTAGCGTTCCGTCACGATGGTCACAATGGCAAGCACCTCGCCGTCTTCGTGTCCCGCCTCTTTGGGTTTCAGCCGGATAGTATTGTTGATAGGCTGGTCTCCGGCAACCTTATCCGTGGAAATATCCACGAAGCGCACCGGCTCGGTAGCTGTTATCACCGTTGTCACCTGTTCATTCACCGTCAGTTGCTCCATTTCCTCATACGTGGTCTGTGCCGCCAGCGGACAAACCGCCAATACCTCGGCCACCAGACTCAAGATTTTAATTCGTGCATTCATTCTATTTTCTTGTTTATTACATTATCATTCATTGTATATGCTTCCGCTATGCTTCTATTTCCTTTTCTCCCTGCCATTTACCAGATACACAAATGTGCCGTACTTCAGTTTGGCCTTGTTTTTCTTCACCGCCTTCGATAGAGCGTTGCTCGTTCGCTGGTAGGCATTCTGTATAGCCTGCATTCCCCATTGGGAGAAAGCGTTTCCCGATGTACCGTTATTGATGTTCATCGTGCTGTTCATGGCGTTGGAAGCCACATCCTGTGCCGTCTCCCGGAAAGTGCTGCCCGGCACGTACAGCCCTTCCAGCCCGTCCGTATCATAGAGCGACAGGCTTACCTTCACCAGTTCATCGTCCACCAGTATGCTTTTCACGCTGCCTTTCACACGCTGGTTGCCGAAGCCGCTCATCGTAGCATAGAGGTACGAGCCTTTGGGCACTACTGTCTCGTTGATTTCCACATCATCGAGCAGGCGGAGCCGTACCCGTGAGCCGTCCACCGCCTTAATGTTCTCGTCAATGATTGCCTTTATCAGCTTGGGTTCAGGCGCGTTCTCCGCAAGGGTGTGAAAGTAGTCGGAGGAAGTCTTGATTTTCTTCACCACCTGACCGGTCTCCGCATCATCGGCAATCTCATGCACGATGTTGTCGTTCACTTCCACATTTCTGTCCGTCACCGTTCCTGTCGTCATCGGTCTGGAAACGGATGTGTCAGTATTATCCGGTGTAGGTTCCAATCCTTTTCGACCCTGCAACCTCGCTTCGGCAAGAGCCTTGTCCAGTTCCGCCAACGCTTCCTTGCGCCGTTGTTCGCTTCGGGCAATGCGCCCGTCCTCGTCGGGCAAGGGTAGAGAAACGGTGTCATTGTTCATTGCCTCGCCTTTTTCGGCGCTTTTTCGCAAGCGTTCCTGCATCTCACGCAGCCGCTCCAGTTCTTCCGTCCGCTTGTCCGCTTCCATGTCGAGCAGGGCGAGGTCGTCTTCCGTATATTTGGATTCGTATGCTTCTTTGTCATCTTTATTGTTGTTGCGTTCTATGTTCTCCACGGCGGAAAAGTCCTGTATTCTGCCGTATGATTTCACCATGCTCTCATATTTGCCGTCGATGCCTCCGTTGTTATCCACACGTGCCTGGGGCAGTTCCGGGTTCAGGAACTCCGTGGTTTGCAGCGTATTTCCCGTTTCTGCCGGTTCCGTGTCGAAAATGTCGAATATCAGATAACCGCTAATCAGCAGCAACGGGTAGAGTATGGCAGGCAGCACGTACTTCGGCTGTTTGAAATTAATCTTGTCTGTTATCATCATGCGTCTTATGTCTTTGTTTCAATAATTGTTCCTGGTGTTCCGTGGCAGTCATGCGTTCCTCCGTCCGGTGGATTTGATACACTGCTACCATACGATAGATGTTATGTCCCAAACAGGTCAGCACAATGCCGAACACAATGGCGAGAAACCACTTGGGGTGCTTGCAGGCGAAGCGTTGCACGCCCCCTGCCGCCTTGTCTAGTCTCAGCAGCCGGGCAGCCTTACGACCTGCCGCCACCTCTCTTTCATACCGTTCCTTATACTTCGGATCGTCCTTGTCCGGCATCTTCTCGCCGAAAATCATTTTTTTCCAGCTCATATCAGAAATTGTTTTTATTCTTTTGTTCGATGTCTTTGTTCAGCAGGGTGCGCCAGTCCACTATCAGCAGCCCGTGCGGGTTGTTGTCCGTCCGGGGTACCCGTTTCAGTTTGCCGGCGGTCACCAGTTCACGGGTGAGAATGGAAGTCCTCCGCTCGATGCGTTGGCGGCCATAGTAGGTAAACTCCATTTTCTCCTCGTTGAAGTTGATGCTGTCACAGAATATCGAGAATACCGCACTCGTTCCCATGATATTGTTGTAAAATCCCTTTTCTTTCAGTGTATTGTACTGTGCCAGTCCGGTCTCGTCCACCAAGTACATCGCCTTATCCATGGTGTAGCGTATATATTTGTCATCCGGTGCCAACGTGAAAAAGAAGTGGTGGAACATTTCCACATGGCTTCTCGCTTCCACATCGAGGGTCTCCTCCATTGTAGTGCGTTGCACAAGGATAGGTACATTGCCGTCCAATACATATACCTTCTGTTGGGCATCCGTTACCATCACCCTTGCTGTCCAGATGCTTGACAGGCTGATAAGGACGCATCCGGCAAGGAAAAATCCGCAGAATATCGTCACCAGCTTGATTTTGTTTTCTAAGTTTTTGATTACCATACAGCTTTTTCTATTTTATTTAATTCACTCCCTATTTTCAGAAAATCTTCATTCATCATTCTCAATTTTTCATAATCCCTTATCTCATCATGTGCGCTATCGCCCCCGTGGTGGACATTTTAGCCTGTGAAGCCACACCCTCGCCAAAGTTTCGGGTACTGAATGCCGTATCGCCTTCCGGTATCATCCATGCCGCCAGGTCCGGCACAAGGTTCAGGCATTTCAGGGCTACAATGCTTGCCGCCATCAGATAGCCTGCCGAGAAGAAGGAGTTCTGCAGGTAGGCGGCCATCGTCTGCTCGCTCGCCGTTATCGCCGTCAGGTTCTCCACCTGTATGCACAGCACGATGTCGAACAGTAGCAGCACGTAAAAACCAACGAAGTAGAGCATGGCTCCGTAAAAATGCACCGTCAAATAACGTGTCATCCACTTTGCCCATGCACCTTCCCATTTCGGCAATAACGAGAATGCCCATTGTATCGGTCCGAAAATCGTCAGCATACCGAGCAGGATTTGCTGGCAGTATATGGTTGCCCACCAGCCTATCCGAAAGACAATCAGCGCAATACACATCACGATTTTATCAATGCACACAGTTGCACCGCTTACCAGCGAGGTAAACCAGAGTCGGCTTGCATCCACCTCCATATTCGTCACCTCATCCACTCCGGTCTGCTCCATGGTAGATTCTATCAGATTGGGGTCACTCACCCCCGAATGGGCGACATCCGCCTGTGCCTGTAAACTCGTGTACATCGTGTCCCGTACATAAATCAATTCCTGCACCTCTTGGAATTTGTCGCTTATCTGTGTGGCTTCCGCCTGGTACAGGTCATGCGTGTACGAGCCAATGGCATTCGGAATGTACGACAAGAAGTCCAGCACGCACCAACTGCTTCCGCTCCGGTTCATGCCGGTATCTGCAGGAGGATACCACCACGACAGGATGATAGCGATTGCCAGTGGCTTGAATAGTTTCATCACGTCCAGCGGCTCATGTTTCACCATCATTTTATAAGCCATGTTCGCCGCCACAATAATGGAAAAGAGTGCTGCCAACGCCATGCACATTTGGAGGATCCACCAAAACGGCCCTTGTGAGCCGGTGAAAGTCGCATCGCACAGGAACTCATTGGTCTGGAATATCACATCATCTATTTCTTCTTCGAGAATGTCAATGCCGAAATCCGATAAGATATTGTCTGCCATACATTACTGGATATTAGAGGATGTTTCCGTTTGTTCCGTTTCAATCTCATGTACCGGCAATATGCCGTCCGCTTTCAGCAAGTCATGGATAAATAGCCTGCCTTTTTGTGTCCACCGGGTACGCATCACGGTCTTACCGTTCTCCAACTGGGAGGTTTCGCTACCCACATACCCGTTCCCCTTGTAGGGAGCGTAGAGAATCCATTGCTTGCCGCTCTTGTATTGCACCCTTTTTTCATGGAGAATAGCGTTCAGACGGCGTCCTGAAAGACCGTAGTCTTGCGCAATCTGTGTAATATCCACCAAGTCCTTGTTCTGCAATACGGTCTCTGCGTAAGCGGAACGCTTGCCAAGCTCCTCGATTGTTTCCTTTTGGCGGTCAATCAAAAGCTGTTGTTCCGTGCAACAGCTCTCTATCTCCAGCCGTTGCTCTTTCTCCTTCCGAATGGCATTGGCAAGTCCGATAAAGAACTCCGGGTCTGTCACCGCGCGTTGCAGGGCTTTCTCGCTCAGGTAAGCCCCGTCCTTCCGAATGGCAGGCAGCACTTCCTCACAGACCCAGTCCTGAAACTTTTCAGCTTCCGGAAGTTTGGAGCGCATCACCAATCTATATACATCGGATTCGCTGATAAACTTGGTAGGTTGCATTACAACCGTACCGTATTGATTCTCAATGGGAGTGTCTAAAACGGACACCCCCTTACAGTGGGTACGGACGGCCTTTGCAGCTTCTGCATACCCTAAAGAACGGGCCACATCATTAGCCTTGAACAACACTTTCCCTTCTTCCTGTTGAACGGTACAAATCTCCCCGAATTGCGGATGATTGAACACTTGGTTTTGATGATTCATGTTTGTCATTATTTATAGAGTTAATAAATTCTTTTTCCCTTTCCTTTTTCATTCCCTGCCATCCACGGTAGTCCATCCGGCAGAACGCCACCGCCCCATGGCGGCAGCCACTACTTGCGCTTTCCGGTTTTCTATTTGATTGGTGGCAGCAAGCAGTTCCGAGGTCTTGCGTGCGTTGGATAGCCGGACGAGGTAGCGGATAAGTTCTTCGTTCTTCCTTGCCACATCCGTATAGATGCGCAGGTATTGTTTCTTGCGCTGGGCATTGGGCATATAAGCGTCCTGCGTGGCTCTTATGGCGCATTGGAACATCTGGTAATGCTCCTTCCAATAGCTTTGGTCATCACCGTTGCCGCCTGTTTGCAGGATGCGGTTGATGTTCCGCCCAAAGTCACCCATCTTGTCGGTTATCTTTCCTCCCTCCGCTGCCCAAGCCACATCGAGCGCACCGCCGCTACGGTCAGCCACGTTCAGGGCTTCAATTTTCGCCCGTGCCACCATTGCCGAGTCCAACGCTTCCGCTTCATCCACCTGGTTATACAGGTTCACCCCGGCAAGGGTACGGTACGACAGTTTGTTCTTGCTCGCCGCACTCTTGCTGTACGACTTGTGCAACGCTTGGTAATAGAGTCCGGGCGTAAGCGACCCGGAGCCGATTTCACCCACCGTTATCTGGTTCATCTTGGCAGCATCGTGGCTATAGGTCACGCTTTGCGCCACCACATCCATCGCCCCATAGAGCACAAGCCCCACTACTAAAATTCCTTTCCCCATCTTCCGATTCTTCATGTCCGATTCCTCATTCTTTATTCTTAATTTTTCATTTCGTTTCCGGATTCAGACCGGCTTCCCTCCACCGTCCAAACGCCCCCTCTATGATTTCCAGCTTGCTTTGCCTCCGATAAATGCTCTCTTTCCAGTAGCCAATCCGCAGTTGGATATACCGCCAAGTCTCAAAGTATGCCCGGTTCAGATGCGCTTCGATGTTATCCAGTCCGATATTGATACCCTCCAGTATCAACAGCAGGTCTGAGGTCGAGCAGGCGGCGGCACCAGTGGCGTACAGCACAAGGTCAGCCACCGAACGGTACAGCGATTCCCCTTCATCGGTAATCTTCCGTATGCAGCGCAGGTTCACGCTGATAAGCAAGGTGTCGGCCGGAGAGATTTTCCCCCGTTCCAATACCTTTTCCCGATAATCGTCCAACAGATCCTTGTAATCCCTGATACGGTCACTCACTGTGTCATAAGTAGAATAGACATTCAGCGAGGTACGGAGCGACTGGTACAGCACGTCAATCACATCGAACGCCCTCGTGTATTTGTCAAGGTCGATGTTCAGTTCCTTGTATTCCACGGCGGCATCGCTGCTGTATTCATGCAACAGTTGGTTGCTCAGCTCCAGTGTGGAGCGTGCCAGCAACAGGCTCCGTTGCTGCTTGTGGTCGTTGATATAGGCTTCCACCACAGGAATGTCGAAGTTCCATTGCGCCTTCACTACTACGGTGGGCAGCACCGCCAACAGCAACAGGAGTAGGTATCGTGTCCGGTCATTCATTTCCGTTCCCCCTTTCTTCATCTTCGTATTTGCCGTTGTAGTCCACGGAGTGCAGGTTTTCAGCCGCCCCGTGCAACCACCGTTTCCGGCATTGTTCCACTAAAGTCAGCCGCCTGCCCCGTTCGTCATTGATATAGGGAGCCGCATCACGCAGCACGTCCACAATGGAGAGCTTGTAGTGCATCATTTTCTCCAGCGATACCAGGTCGGCATAGATATGGCTCAGCCTTGTATGTACCTGGCGGGCGATTTCCAGCCGGTCTGACGACCATAGCAGGTGATAGGTATCGCCAGTATTGTCCGTTTCCGGCGGTTCGCTTCGAAAGTATTCCGTGCTTATCTTGCAGGAGGGGTATTCACGGGCGATTTCCGACAGGCGGCTGTTCACTTCGTCCTTTTTCTCAGTCTCGCTTTTCTCTGGATCAAACTGGATAATATCCACCACCTCCGTATCGCTGTATTCGGCGGTCAGCTCCCAACTGATTTCCATAATGGCACGGTGTATCTTGATGCCGAGGAAGTATTTCGGCTTCCGGGCAATCTGCAGGGAGGCACGGAATGTAATCACCCCGTTGATGTTCGGAGCGACAGCTTCACGCAGGTAGGTATAGCCCGACCACCAACCTTCGCCTTTCCATGTCAGGTCGTAGGCGGCCTTGCAGTCCTGCATGATAGCCGGAATACGGTAGTAATCATCGGTAGGCACGTCGTTGTCGGCGGCGGCTTCTTCTTTGGCCTGTGCCAGTTCCGCCTGCTTCCGGCGCACGGCGGAGAGTTCCGTTTCTATCCGGCTGATTTCGTTCTTATTGTTGTTATAGGTTTGCCGGAGCACGGCGGCTTCCTCCACGGTGGCGGAAGCTATCTGCCTGATAAGTTCCGCATTTTCCGCCTCCAGCCCGTCTATCCGGGCTTGCAGCACGGCGGCTTCCCCGTTGTATTCCTGTTCCAGTTCGTCCAAGCCGGACAAGTCCAATTCATCATCTTCCGATACGGTTGTCCGCATCACGCACTCCTTGGAGTGTGCGTTCAGGCTGCTTCCGCAACTGCGGCATTTGTATTGGGTGGTGCCTGAAATCAGGCTCACCCCCTCATGGCAGGTCACGCTTATCATTACGCTCTCGCTGCCTTTCAGTTTCGCTTCATCCGTAGCCTGGTAGTAGTTTTTCGCATCGGAGCCGATGTAATACACGGTGCCTTCCTCGTTCTCGTTGTATTCTGACAGCCGGGCTTGAAGCTGCCCCTTGAAAGTGTTCAAGTCCATGGTATATGAATCGAACACGTCCTCATACACTTCTTCTGTATGGTTCCAGCTTTTCGTCACCTTGATGCTGTATGCATAGGCTTTCTTGGTCTGCTTGCCTCCTTTGGATATGATATAACTGGAACGGTAATAGCTGATACTGTAAGTGTTTCCGTCGTTTCGGCGGTTCAGTTGTTCCACCTGCGCCCTCGACCATCCGGCATATCGTTCCGAATTGCTAAGCACCTGTTCGGTCTGGGTGGTATTCGGGTAAAAGTTGGCATCGGAAGTATTGAAGCGTGTCCATTCCCCACCATTGATTACGCTGTTGTCGTCTGTGGCAGGGGAGTAGTCGCAAAGCACCTCCTGGCCGGCATCCCTGCGGTAAATGTACCACCGTTGGGTATAGTATTGCCCCATCGTCTCACGCAGGTAATCGGTCATCCACGCCGTCAGATTGTAATTGTCGAGTTGGAACAGCCCGGCTACGTTCTCCGGTCCTCCAACTAAGGAGAGCAACGTGCTACCTACCGAATTGTCAAGGCTTTGGTACAGGTCGTAGCTGTTTTCCACGGCGTGGGCAATGGCAGTCACGTTTCCTTGCAACAGGTCGTGGAAGTTGCTCTCTCCCAAGATGTGTTCGCTCAGGTTCTCCGTTCCGGCGGTGGCGATATTGACCCCCATGTTATAGAGGTTGTCAAGGTCTGCCTTCAGGTTCTCTTTGGTGAAGTTATGTGGAATGTCGCCCAAGTCGTCAAGAAAGGTTTTCCAATTAATGCCACCGTTCTCCGACAGGGTGAACAGCGAGGCCACCTGCGGATTCAGTTGCAGGAAAGCGATGTCGTTGAACGACAGGCTGCCATTGGTCACTACCGACTCAAACTGCATACAGAGCGTTTTCACTTCCGTGCAGATTTTCATCAGGTAGCTTCCCCAATACAGGGCAGTCTGGGGCGATCGGAGCATCATCCCGGCCACCGTCCATATCTTTGGCATGATTTTGGCACTCACCAGGTGGTAAATCCTTCGGTAGTATTGGTTCTCCGTCTGGTTGCTCCAGATTCCCAGTTCCGTCAATCCTTTGCGGTCGAGGAATTTGGACGTAAAAATTCCGGCGGCGGCGATTTCGGCGGCATTGTACCGTTCCAGTATGGCTTTCACCTGCTCATTGTAGTAGGCTTCAGCCACCGTTTCCGTCCCATAGGCGGCGACCATGGCGGCCACCGTTTTCTTGTCGTAGTTTACACGCACGTACTGCGCCCTTGTTGGAAAGACAAAGGTGCAGGCTAAGGTCAGAAGCAATAGGATTCTATACATGGCGAGGTGGGGGGTGGTTAAGGGGTTATTTGCCGTTAGCCGTTATCTCTTTCCCTTGTCCTGCTCGTTCCATACACAGGCTGTATTCCCCCGAACACCAGTCCTTTTCCGGTGCCGTGAAGCTGATGTAGTTCCGCTCTTGCAGTTCCTTGCTGGCTGACAGCACATCTTTTACGGTAAATCCGCGTACCTTGCAAAGCAGGCTCGCCGGATGCACATAGAACTTTTCTGGTTTGTTCTCGTTCTTCCAAATATAAATAAGGTAGAAGAACAGTACCGTTGCTTCCTTGGAGAAATTGCTACGTTCGTTGGATTTCCAAAACTCGCTGATAAATTTTTCTTCTTGCATGATAATATGATTTTAGAATTGTTTTTCTTTCAGGTTCAATACTTTGCCTGCCTTATTTACCATTTGTGCAAAAGGCAGCGATTTTTCAATACCCGACCGTTTCCAGTCTCGGCAATAGGCTTCCGTAGCTTCTTGATGGCTGCATTTCAGTTCTGCCTTGTAGAGTTTCAACGCTTCTTTTTCCGCCCGTTCGGTGGTGTAAGTCATGTAGCATTCCCTCGGTTCCTCCACGCCATAGACTTCGCTGGTCGTACCACGCCTGATGAATACTTCCCGGAAGAAACTGCGTCCTTCCTTGTTCTCCAGTCGGTTAATGGTAAAGATTTTCTTGCAGTCCGTTTCCGTCAGTCCGAGAATAGCCTTGATGTTGTCGAAGCGTTCCTTGAACTTGCTTTGGTCAAGAAGCATCACCACATCGGAGTTGTTGATAATGGCCTCTTTTACGATTTCGCTGCCGATGATGTCCTGTATCTCCTGTGTCACCACGCCGACACTTGCCCAAAACTTTCTTGCCGTCTTGTACATAAACTTGATGTACTCGGCCATGAGTGGCGAGGCGATTGCCTTCCATGCTTCCTCTATTACCAGGACTTTTCGCTTCTTTTTCAGACGCATTTTCTGCAAGAACACGTCCATGATGATAAGCGTGACAATAGGAAAAAGTTTCTTATTTTCCTTGATTGCATCCACTTCAAAGACGATAAAGGTCTCTGAGAACAGCGTGGTATCCACATTCTCGTTGAGAATCTTGTCATAGTTGCCGCCTTTGTAGAAAGGCTGAATCATGTATGCGTATTTGTCGTAGTCGATTTCCGTGATGTTGTTCTCTAGGCAGATAAGCTCCAACCGTTCACAAGAGTATTCATAGAAGGTATTGAACGACAGCGAAGCCACCGCCAAAGCTTTTCGCCGTTCCTCCAGCAACTTGATTTTCGCATCAATCTTCTTACCGAGTGTCGCCATTTCCTCCACACTCCACGTACCCTTGCGCTTTTCGGCGGCGGTCAGTGTCTTGCGCAGGGTCTCACGCTGCAACGGGTCATAGCCCTTGAAACCGTGGAAGTAGGCATCGTAGTAGTCTGTCACAATCTGCTCGATGATACGGAACTCCAGTTCCGAAATTTTACTATCCGAACCTTTCCATATCAGCAGAATCAGGTTCTTCAGGAAGTCTATCTTTTCGATGTTCAGTTCCGCCTTCGTGATATTGAAAGGGTTCATCGTAATGGGCTTTTCCTCGGTGTAGCTGATATACTTCCCACCCAAATATTCGCACAATCCCTCGTAGGAATTACCTGTATCCACTATCACCACATCCGTTCCGTGTTCGTGTAGTTGGCGTACCACGCTGTTCATGTGGAACGATTTGCCGCTTCCCGAAGGCCCCAGGCAGAAAAAGTTGGAGTTGTCCGTCAGTTTGTGTTTCCCTTCTTTTCCCGTAATGTCAATGGCCACCGGCACGCCCTGCCTGTCCGTATAGTAAATCTTCAGCGGCGTGTCCTCGCTGTGCTGTATTTTTTCCTTGTACATCAGACAGGCGGCGGCATCGCCCAGCGTCAGGAAGCGGTCATACTCCGCACTCATGCCGTAACAGTTTCCCGGAAACGAATTGACGAACAGTTCCAGTTGGTTGTAAGCCCTCTTGGAGATATGGACGCCCATACGTCCGAACGTGTTTTCCAGATGATTGGTGGGCTTTTGCAGGTCGGCATCACTGTCGCAGCACACCACCAGGTTGTAGTGCGTATAGACTAGTTGCTTTCCCTCCCTGGCCATGACTTCCTGTACCTGCTTGATGTCCTCCACGGCCATTTGGTTGCCCGGATTGGGAATACTTGCGTGGCGGTTTTTCTTCTTTTCCAACAGCGCAAGCTCCCTTTTTTGGTTAGGAATGAAAATCATCTGGTTGTAAACGACCGTCCTCGCTTCCGGGATTTGGTCAATGGCCGCCATCACATCAACAGGCATCTGCGTGTTGTTCACCTCGATGTTGGCAAAGGGACGTACCAAGCTGGGCAGGTTGATGCTGTCCACGTCCACAAGTGAGAATATTTTGCATTTCCGGTCACCCATGCGCACACATTCCTCATCCACCTTGAAATTGTTCATTGAGAGTGTCTTGTGGGTAAAATCCATGGCAAAATAGCGGTCGATATACTCGCTGGCATCTTCCTTTGTCAGAAATTCGGCACGTACACCGGCATCCTTCAATTGGTCTTGCACTTTGCGGATTTTCACCAGGAAGTCACGCCACTTTCTGCCGTCAAAAGAGAAAAGGCGGCTCTTTTGCGCTTCCTGCGTCACGGTCAGATAGGTCTGGCTGTCCGTATATTCCCTGCCATTGAAGTAATGGAAGTAGGATTCGGACAGGTATTCGCGCTTGCTTTCGCTCTCATCACAGAACGGTTTGCGCACGAATATGTCCTGCTTGTGCAGCGCATACCCTTCGCCGAGTGTTTGGGCAATGGCGGTGAACAGCCGGGTGTATTCATAGTACCCGTCTATGTCAGCGGAGTATTTATCCACCGGGTTCTCCATGCGCAGGATAGCCGCATACTCTCCGTTTTTGGTATATACCACGCCGACACCCTCGTTGTCTTCCACGGAGAAGTAAATGTCTTGGAAGATGCGCTTGCGCTTTCCTCCTGTGCCAAAGGCATATACCGATATGGCCATACCCGTGCCTACAGCCGCAAGAATCAGTAGAATATAAATCGTCATGGGCGTTATTGTTTTTGGCTTCCGTCACATCGGGCGAAATAAACCTTTCGGATTCCGAAAGCTAAATCATTCTCCCATTTATCCGAAAACTTGAACAGGTCAAACGTAGGATGCTCATCGTAGCACTCATAAGGCACAATGCCATGTCCCACAAACAGGGCGATGTCTGCCGCAATACAGCGTGCCACCTCCCGACCGATATACAGCCTTTCCTTGTCGGTGAACTGTACATCGGAAAGCTCCTTCCGGTTCGTTTCAATGCACACGGATGCAAAATCCTCTGCACCGTTAATGTCTGTAATCGTCACAGTGGCATCGGTATCGGAGTCCATAACTACCTTTACTTTGAATAAAGGTGGAAGCACGCAGATTTCCACTGAGTTGATTTCTGCTTCGTTGTATATTACCAGATTGTTCATTTGTGTTGTTTTTTAGGTGAATCAAAATAGATAAAATAACCGCAGCCGTAAGCTGGCATATTGTTTTGACAAGGTTCCGGTCACAATACCGTTCTCCATGTCAATCAGATAAAAGGTCTTGTCCGAACTCTCGCTGACGGTCAGGTATTCTCCTCGCATCGGTTCACAGCCGACTGTTTCTCCGAGTTGCCGGTGATGATAGAGCTGTGCCAGTTCCGCAAGTGACGGCACATAGCTTCCCGGATGCTGCTCCACTTCAGCAAGCATTTCTTTCCTGGCGAGCAGCCTCCCGTTCCTTCGGTAGGCATGCTCCGTTTGACGGTACTTGTCAATCAGCCTTTGGGTAAGATCGGCACCGTCTGCATAGCCGAAGGCGCATTGCTCACCGTAGGGCATTCCCGAAGTAAAGATGAGTTTGTTCTCATCGATGATTTCATCCGTTTGCCTGGGATTGACGACTCCCTCTTTACGTTTACCATCAATGGTCTGGAAAGTTTTACCGGAAGTCAAAACTTTTCCCGAATAGCAATACCGACCCTCGCTGTCGCGCAACGCCACCGCTTTGCCGTGCCTCCCGTCCGTTTCCACTACCATGGCAATTGAATTGCTGTCACGTTGAGGACATATCCCACCGTCTTTTTGCAGGTAGTGACCCACTTCCACGGAATCCACACGCTGCACAGGCTGGTAGCGGAGCTTACGCCGGGTTTCCACCCAACTGCCATTCACCGCCAATCCTTCCTTGCCTTTGTGCAGGTTTAGCCTTACAAGGCTTCCTGCTTGCATGGGAGGCAATGTTGTCCGCACGGCGTATGGGTGTCCGTCAATGGTGGCGGCAATCGTCACCGCGCCTTCCGTATCGGTAGGCACCAGATAAAAGTCATGTTTCCGGCCATTGTTCAACAGGCAGTCCGCATCCGTGGCGTTCAACGTGCCTCCTTTGCCCACAGGTCTCCATTTACCCAAGTAAGGCTGATAGACAGCCTGTCCGCAAAGGTTCTCCCCCGTAAGCGTAAGTTCATCCAGCCGCTCTTGCAACCGGTCACTCTCGCATCCGATGCAGAGTAGCACCATTGAACTGCGCCAATCCATTTCCACGGAAATCTCCTTGCCGATATGCCGGGCCGTTTCCACAGCGTACAGGTTTTCCCCGAAAGGAGCAGCCAGTACAAGACTATCATCTGCGGCAAGTCCTTGCCGATAAGGGAAACAGGCATAGATGGCGGCAAGCGTGTCAGCGGTCACGGTATGATGTTTCTGCGCCACATAACGCCCGTTATCATAAATGAACGGCACTCCGTAAAAGGCGTTCCGTTCCGTGTCTGTGGCGTCCGCAAGATGCATATACACCCCGATGTCCGGCAGTCCTGTTTCCATTCCCTCTGAAGTGATTGTCAACGGACGGCAGGCTGTAGCCCAGCCTTGCCGAATTTTACCGGCTGTCTGTTGCGCTTCTACCGTGGCGGATTTCGTTACCTGTCGTTTTCCACAGGATGCGAGCAGTAGGACACATGGAAGAAACAGCCAAGCAATTTTACTTTTTCTACAAACTACGGTTATTGTCATTTCCTTTTTGAATAAGCATAGATGAATACTCCTTTATCGTTCTTCTTGCTGTGCAGCCCTTTGCGCTGTTTCAGCAGGATAAATCCGGCACCCACGGCGAGAGAGGCCACCAAAGTGAGCAGTCCGGCGAGGAAACCTATCAGGCAGTAGGCAAGGATAAAGCCGAGAATGGCCCCGCCGACAGCTCCGGCCGCCCAATAGATGTACCGCCCCTGAAGTCCCATCAGTTCAAGAGGCCGTTGAAGCCCCTTGAACAGTGGGTACCCCGTGTAGCGGCTGTTGTCCGTTTGGGTTCCCATGCGCCGTTAAGCGGAGATACCGAAAAACAACGGAAGTGCCTGTGCAGCAGCTACCAGGAAGATACAAGCTCCTACAATCATCATGATAGACTTCTTCACGTCCTGTTCCTCGTTGTTCATTTTGATATACACGCTGATTGCTCCCACAACGGCCACAATGCCGGCAATGGCGTAACACAGTTTCACTACATACGGCACGTACTTGGCGATTTCGTCCGTCACCGTGCCGAGGGCGGTCGTTCCGGCGGAGTAGTCACCGGCCGCGTTCTGGGCGAAAGCTGTCACCGTTCCGACCAGCAGCATAAATGAAAGCATCTTGATTCTTTCGGAAGAGCAGATGCCCTTCATCATTTTCTTAATTTTTTGCAACATTCGTTCTTGTTTTTAATTAGACATTATGGTACTCTCTGCGCAGATGAGTATTTTTTAAACTTGATAGCCGAAGAAAGCTGGGAACACGATAGAGGCTCCAATCATGAACATACAGGCTCCCACAACCATGAGTATCTCCTTGACGATACCTTCCTCGCCGGCATTCATCTTGATGAAGATTTGTAGGCTGGCGTAAATAGTAACAAGTGCAGCAATGGCATAGGTCAAATACAGCACATAGAGCATCATGGTCACTACATAGTCGTGCATCAGTGCCAGCGCATCGGCTCCCCAACTGTAATCCACGCCGCCACATTTGGCGAAAACGGACTGCGCCGAAAGGAGGCACGACACCGGCAGGCTATAACGGATAATCTTCTTACAATACATTTCGGATGACATTGATTTCGGGTTTGAACAGCGAAGCTTTCTTGCCTTCCAGTAACTCATGGAGTTCTGGGGCTTTGATGCCGTATTCGCTCGTTACGTCCGCTTCATCCAGATTCTCTTGCAGCGAAGCAATGCGTCTCTCTGTCTCGGCAGTTTCTTTCTTTTCGCTTTCCTTTTCCGGGTCAAGCACTTCCGCAGGTTCTTCCGGTTCGGCATCGCCAATAAAAAAGCCGTCTCCCTGTTCATTCACAGAGACGGCGGTTTCAACTGGAACGTCTTCAATCTCAAACACTTCCTCGTTGGAAGTAAGTTGCTTTCCGGTAGCGTATAAATCCTTGCCGATGTTGGCACCGTAGTAAAGGAGGTAGGCGATGCTCAGGCAAATGGCAAATGTCAAAAATGGACTCATTTCGTATTGTGTTTATGCGTTGATTGTTCGATTGATGCCGCAAAGGAATAATGAAATAGAGGTACACGATGAAAGACAAAGCAACAAAGCCTCCTTTTTTAACCGGGTTTATGATTGCAGTGAAAAATCAGACTGTCAATCATACTCCGATACCACAATTACAGGTATTCCGCTCTCTACCATTTATATACAAGGAGATATGAATCATACACATCTATGCCCTCATTGAGCGGAGGCATTTCTGGCGCAAAGTTCCGGCAGGCTTGCTTTGATTGCTCCAAACTTTTAGGGCGGGAGGCAGCGGATTTTCGGATAATCAGTGCCCCAGTGATTGAAATCTTCCTTTTTCCACACGCGTAAAAAGCGTATTTCAACCAAAAAGTTTGTGCCATACGCACCTGCCAAGTCGGAGCACCATAAATAACTTCCTCACAATAAGGGGCAAAGGCTCCCGATGATAGGGAAATAAATCAAATCAGTTATGAAGTTCACAATTTCAGCAACAGAATTGAACGCCAAGTTAATTGCATTGGCAAAAGTAATGAACAGTAAGGTGGCATTGCCTATCTATTCCACGTTCCTATTGGAACTCAAAGACGGTGTATTGAGAATAACGGCATCCGACATGGATTGTAGCCGATGCAGCACGCTCCCTGTCATAGATATGGACGGAGCTAACGGACACAGCGAAAGTATATGTGTCACAGCGAGTTTTTTGCTTGATTCGTTGAAGAATTTAGGAGACCAGCCTGTCACTTTTGAAGCGGACGAGGAAAATTTGTCGGTAGTTATCCGCTACAACAACGGCCAGTTCGACATGGTGGGATTTCCGGCAAAGGATTACGTCCTTCCTGGCACAATGGAGAAAAACGTGAAGGCCACTATCGAAGCATCTGTCTTGAATGATAGTATCGGCAAATCTTTATATGCCGTTGGCAACGATGACCTTCGTCCTATATTTTGCGGCATCTATTTCACTAAGAAGGGCGATGAATTGCAATGTGCCGCTACCAATGGCTCCATGTTGGTACGGAACATTTACAAGGTTGAGGATGACGGACAAGAGTACAATTTCCTGTTACATTCAAGAGCTGCAAAGATTGTGCGCAGTATGACAAGTAAGTCAGATGAGAAAGTGCAGGTATTCATTACTGACCGTGAAATGGCCTTCCAAACAGAAACAGACTATTTCCGCACACGGCTGATAGAGGGAAGATACCCCAACTACAATGCCGTTATCCCCACGGATAGTGACAAAAACGCCATTCTCGACAAAAACGAACTGTTGGCGGCCGTCAGACGGGTAAGCGTATTTGCGGACAAGGCACGTTGCGAGGTGGCCATGAACTTTTCGGGATTGTCGTTGGTGCTTTCGGGAAAGGATATTGATTGTTCCACCCATGCTGAAGAAACGGTATTTTGTGCCTATCAAGGCGGCAATTTGCGCATCGGCTTCAAAGCGGAGTTTTTGAAACAAACGCTGGAAAATATCACCACCAAAGAGGTACAGTTCAAGTTAAGCACGCAAGAACGTGCAGGTGTTATCACCCCTGTAACCGACGATGACCAGATGGAAACCGTAGCATTGATTATGCCCATACTGCTATCGGCTTGATACCGGTATTGAAGAAATTCCCCTGCACTTCAATTGCGGCAGGGGATTAATAATAAAATCCTAAAATTGAAATGACATGACATTCAGAGAATTTATGAAAGAAAACGACTACGAGTTGCAGACCACCTTCTGGAACGATTTTACGATAGCCGACCATTTTGGACTTGCAGGTATTCAGAACACCTTCAACCGTGCGTTTGAAGAATGGAAAGATAATTGTAAGTATCTCACGGAGCTAACATTGGTACTCAACCATAAAGTATGGCAACACCATGAAACAAAACCACAATTTTCAGAACTGTATGAAAAACTTTGGGAACAGACCGAACAATATGCAATGGAGAATCTAAAAGGCGACGAGTTGGATTATTTTTGTGAGATAACAGATTAATATACATGAAAGAAGGTATCAGAGTAGATACCTTCTTCCATTTTATATATTCCTGTTTTATAAAGAAATATTAATTTTCCATGCACCTGTTTTTCTGGCACCGATTCTCGATATGACTCTTTTTTCCGCAAGGCTCTTGATACGTCTGGCAACCGTAGCACGATGCAAATTCAACTGTTCGGACAATTCCGTATAGGTGATGTCAGGCTTGGCTTGAATAAGTCTCAACATCTGCAAATCCTCTTCACTTATAGTCGCGTTTATAGTCGCATCAGCATCACTTATAGTCGCATTTATAGTCGCATCTGCCACTTTTATAGTCTCACTTTCAAACTCAACACTTGTACGGAAAATATCCTGTTCAAAAAAATGGGGATGCCCACCTTGATAATACTTGGCGTATTTGAAAATATTACGCACACCGGAACCGAGTTTGTCGGCCAATCCGATATTGCGGAAAAAGGAGGCGATGATTGGATTTTTGGGATTCGGCTCAAAATTTTCCGGGGTTATCTCACCCGACCACGAGGCACGGTTAGCATTTTCCGTGTATATACGGTTATTCTCAATAACGAATTTGGCAGGATAAGAACTTGAAAATTCTCTATGGATGAGTATGTTTGATACCATTTCCCTGCATATTACTCCACGCAGGCTTATCCGTTGTTCATTTTCAAGATAAAACGGATCCGGCAAATGTTTTTGGGCAAATTCCATCAACAGATCATAGCTTTCCACAAGGTTGGTACATACAATCTCCCTGTCGTCATACCGGTCTATATTGATTCGGCGAAGCAAAGCATCCGTTTCATAAGCCGGTGCCACATCTTTTATAACGTCGTCACGACCTAACAGTAATACGGCTGCAAGATTCAGTCCATGCTTTCCTGTCTCATGATTCGTACCGAACAGACCGGCAGAGCGTAACAACTCCATATCATCCGTCTTTTGCCAAATATGCCGACCGTTAGCGGAATTAGCAGCCATTTGTCTGATAGTCGGCAAAAGGTCGAGTCGCAAATCTTCCACTTTTATATATGGAAATACCTTCCGTTCTGTAAAGATACTTTGCTTACGGATATACATCATCGCTATTTGTGAGGTGCTGGTCACGTGTACGTCCGCATCATCCACCCGGTCAAATATCTCCTTTTTATAGGAATGGACTTCTGCACTCGGATTGACATGAATGTGTATCACGGTTTTACCCTCATAGAGAAGCGGTCTGGGCTCCAAATAAACAGTAGGAGTTATCAAATCCGAATTGCTGACACAACTGATAAAATTCTTAATCATTGAAGATACGGAATTTTCAGGTACGCCGACAACACGACCGGAATCCGTCACGCCTAAAAATAGATCACCGCCAAAACGGTTGAGAAAAGAGCATACCGTTTCATAGGTATCGCTTTCAATGCCATTTCCACAGCGTTTAAACTCCACCCGAATGGTTTCTCCTATTTCCAGTATTTCTTTAAATCGTTCTTGTTCCATTGTTCTAATTGTTAGGCAAAAATACAAAATATCCAGCACATAAACTTGTGTAGGACATGATTCTTTTGTTTAAAGTCAATTCACGGCATCCTTTTCTTATCGCGCAACAGGTCATTGACATCCTTATAATAAGGAAACGCCTCCATCACATTATATACCGTAGCCGTATTCATTTCCCGAAGCAGATCCACCGCCTTTCGTCCGGCATCGTCATTGTCGAGGAAGCAATAGATTTTCTTGTATGCTTTCAACCGGGACAGAGCTTTGGACAGGTTGTTCACCGAGTTCAGTACAATTAAATCCGGCTGTCTGCACGGAGGCGGCAACTTTCCTTGTTTTACTAGTGTCAAATAAGAAAGAAAGTCCATAAAGCCTTCAAACAGGCAACATGCCAAAGTGGTCTTTGTGGTGTTGGTCACTGATATGTCTTTAGGTGCAATGCACCCTTTGTAGTACGGACTGCGCATTTCATATCCACCGGCTATATTAGGAAAACCGATAGCGAAGTAGGCTCTTCCACGGCAGGTATAGTGTATCTCCCAGCATTCCCTGATTCCGATTTCCATATCAATGCCCCGTGAAGCCAGATAGGACTTCAAGGCTACCGAAGTCAGCGCACCGATTTGGATGTTCCGCAAGATCTCATTCCTTTCCTCAGAAGAGGGCAGGAATGTTCTTGCCTTGACAGGTACTCCCGGGGTGGCGTTTTCTATCAGTTTCAGTACACGGGATATATCATTGGTATGATAGATAAGAATACCCAAGTCTATGATGTCGCCACTCCGGGCAAGTCCGAAATCATACCAGATATTCCGATTTTTATTGACTTTGAATGAAGGTGTCATATCTTCCCTATACGGGGCACGGAACCATGCCGCACAAGCGGTTTCCCTTGTAGGGAAACAACCGATTGCTTTCAAGAAGTCCACAATATCTATTTGTTTGGTCTGGGCTATGTTCATAATAACTTTTGTGTTTCTATTCGGGTTTAATAAAGTTTATCTTATATATACACCGACGTTAAACTAAACCTCTTTATCGGAGGTACAGCCGCTATACTCCAGCACCTTCGGATTGTAATGGTAGCTCTTATCCTGTTTCACGATAATGCCACGCCCCATCAGATACTTGTTCAGTTCAATGCAGATGTTCCGGCCACGCTTGAAGCCGATTTCGGTATATCCCTGTTGGAGCGCTTTGATAAGCGGTCTGTATCCGGTTATGTCCCCCTCGCTGAATGCCAGCCTGAGAGCCTGGGCGTGTTGTACATCGGAAATGGATTCGCAGAAGCCCTTACGCTCTTGTGTAAACGAGTATTCTCCCACCAGTTCAGGCAAGGCATCGTTATTGATGCGGAAAGCGAACGGCTCAAACTCCTTTTCACGAATGTGCATGGCTTTTACTTCACTGATATTACCGTCAAACTGGCTCTTGGTGATTTGCAGAATGGTTTCCGCTTTGTTATTCAGTTCTGTGCCAATATGTCCTCTCGTATTGTCATCTCCTTTGTTCAGATGTAATACTGTATGGATATGGAGGTCGTGCATACTTGACCAGCGCATGAGGTCGTTTATCAAATCAACAGACTCACTGGGACTGTTGATGTCATACAGGAGGTCACGGATGCCGTCAATGACAACAAAACCGATACCCGGATCGGAAGCCAGCGCATGGTTGATAATCTGTCGGCGTTGTTTGGGGCTGTATTCCCGCAGCATGAAAAATTCGAGGTTGTCCGTTTCACGGTCAGTAGGTAGCCCGGCCAGTCTCAGGATGCGTTCAAGCACCTTGTGGCAATGGCATTTGCTTTGTTCCGTATCTACATAAAGCACCTTGTGCTTGCCTTCCGGCAAATGTGCGTTGTAGCGTAACACGTTTTTGCCCGACAACGCTGCAGCCACAATTGCCGTGATGTTGAAAGTCTTTTTGCTTTTGGGCTTACCGACCGAAGCACTGAAGTTGCCGAGCGTGGCAATGGTTATGTCATCGACACGGACAATTTCCGGCGGAAAAGCGTAGGTCTCGGTGACACGTAGGCGGATGAATTGCAGGATTTGTTCATAAACCGAACGATCTATGTCATTTCCGGTTTGAAGCAGGTGGGTCGGTATCATGGCTTTCCCCCTTTCTTTTTATGGTTGGGCTTGCCGGTGTGGTCATGGGCGGTCATTATAGCAGCCTGTCTTTCCAGTTCCCTTTGTGAAAGGACTGGATTGCGCCGTTTCCATTCATCCAGTTCCTTCCTTTCAAAGAAGATGTTCTTGCCATTCGGTTTGGTGTAGGATATGTCACGGTTGGAGGTAAGCCGGTACATATGCCCTTTGGAGATATTCAGGTATTTGGCGGCTTCATCAATATTCAGCATATCTTTCAGGTAATAGAGTTGATTCTCCACGCTTTCAAAACGCTCTATCAAGGCTTCAAGCGTCCCGAAACGATCAATGAAGGCTTCAATGGTGGTTATCTTGCCCAATACTACGTTTATATCTTCCATTCGGGTCAGGATGACGGCCACATCTTCTACCCGTTTAAGTGTTTCAAGAAATCCGGCTTCTGTCATGATGCAAATTGTTTATCGGGTTCAACACATTCATTCATGCTGTCCGGCATCTCCTTTGGACAGTTTTTTTCGGTTTCTTCTACTTGGTTCCGGCAGAGCCATTCGTCCAATTCCTGCTTGTTAAAATACAACAGTTTACCGGACGGTCTGTAGTGGGGGATATGCCCGTTCTTGGCAAGTTTGTACAACTGGCTTCTCGACAGCCCCATATACAGGCAGGCTTCTTTGAAATTGAGTGTTTTCTTGATGCAAAACAGCATATTTTCAATCTTCTCCGTTTGTTTCTGGAGCATACTAAGCTTCAGGAAACATGATGAACAGGACACCGCTACACAGTTTCTTTCTTCTTGTTGGTTCATTTTGTATTCTTTTTTGAGTTAGACATGGGGGAGTGATACCCCGAAACTTTATCGCTTCGGGGCAAAGGTAGATATGTGTTTTTCAATGCTTGTAAAAAGGAGAGTAACAGTTCGGAAGTGTTATCCGAACTGTTATCCTTTTCTGTGTCACTTGTTATCCGTTGTGTTTCTTTCTGTCATTTCTCTGACAGCTTGTACGCATTGGCTGATTACCTCCTGCATACTGTTTGGATTGCTCTTGGCAAGACTAAGTGCACTGGAATACTGGCCGTGTTTGAGCGGACGGCCGTCTTTGGAACCCAATATGGAACCGGCCTGTTCCAACAGATGTTCCCAACGTCCGAGAATGAGACGGTGGTGACATAACCGGTCGAAAAAGAAAGCTACCAACCGGTTATTGGCAGACTTCAACGGCTGATGCAACGTGCCTTCCAAAAGAGAACGCAGTATGCCTGCATTCACAGGGGTAGTGAAAAGTTGAGCCTCATTAGCACAATGCGCAATGAGGCTCAGTTGATTGTCATTCAAAAAGCTACCCAAAGACAAGGCAGGAAGGTTCGTTTCAGGGCGTGGCTTATCCGGTTCTTCTTTCAGACCGGAGGATGCTTTCGTTGTGTTGAACAGACGAAGCAACTCATCCATGCGGTTAGGAGCAAAAAGTATATTGGAGAAGAATAGCTCCACAAGGTCTTTACGTTTTGTCAGTATTCCTCTGAGAATACCGATGTTTTTCCGATGTCGGTTTTTCCCGGCGGCATCCCGGTGGTCACTATAATAATGACCGTTCAGAAAATCCTCCACATACAGTTCATACAATTTACTCTCACCGATAACTTCCTTCCGATAAGTAAAAGAGGCTTCTTTCAGCAAGGCAAAAAGTTCATCACGTTCATTTCCGACACTCTTGTGCGGCTTGTTTGCCAATCTCTTGTTTTAAAAAAAGGCAATCATTTCTACGGTTACGCTTCATAAATCTATTGTTTTAAGTTATTGGATAAATGCGTCATCCAAAAGGGAGATGGCATGGTCTTTCTTAGAATTGATGATTTGTGCGTACCTCTGAGTGTGTCTGATATTGGCATGACCCAATAATTGACTTGTCGTATAGATGTCAACCCCTGCGGTCAAGGCCAGCGTTGCGAACGTATGCCTCGCCACGTGGAATGAAAATTTCTTTTCTATTCCGGCATCTGTGGCCCAATCGCGAAGTATGCTTTTATACCAAATACTCAACTTGGGAAATACACGGTCTTCAGAAGAAGCATCCCCTTGTTCCGGCATCCATTTCCGTGCATTCATGTTCAATGGCAAATACAACAATGCGCCGGTTTTATACTGCCGTATTTCTACCTGCCACCTGTTCCCGTTTTTACTAATGTGTTTCCAACACAAGTTTTTGATGTCCATAATGCGCAAACCGCAAAAACAGGAAAACAAAAATGCAGCCTTCATATCATCCCGACGGCAAGGAGTTGCAATAAGACGTTTTACTTCCTCTACTGTAAGATATTCACGTTTGGCTTCCGAACCTGAAAGCATATCCCGTTTGATTTTCTTGAATGGGCTTGACTGGAGCAGGTTCTCCTTAACTGCATAATTCAGTGCAGCCCGTATATAAGAGAGGTAGAGGAAAACCGTATTTTTGGCCAGTTGGTTATGGTCACGTGTGAGTGCAGGTCTATCTAGTAAATGGCTGAGAAATCTCATAATATAATCCCTATCTATTTCTGCAAGGGTAACACTGTTATCGTACTTCTCCAATTCATTAGTTACCCGATCTACCCAAATAAGTGCAGATGCCGAAGCCCGTTTTTCCACATCTTGCCGATAAACTCTCATCCAGTCCGTGAAAAGCATATTCGCTTTATACGAACGGTCTGTGATACCTGCTATCTTGTTGGTCAGGTCCAAAATTTTTTCGGTCTTAATGGCATTGGCTATTGCGAGTGTGTTGGCATTTTGGATTTGCGCCGACACATCCGTTTCTGGTACAAGATAGAGTTTCAATGACTGGTAAGTTCTCCGGCCATTGTAGTAAATATCCAAATAGATGGACTTCCTGCCATCTTTGAGTTCATTAAAACGTAAACGGACAGGTTCCTTTACTTTAACTTGCTTTTTCGTACGTGCCATATACCTTTGTTGTACTATTATTCATGAAAAGATTAATTGCATTTTGTTATCTTGATTAATGTTACTATACAATAATGGATAACATAGCTTTCTGAGGAACAGACATAAAGAGGCTGTTTCTACAAAATGCAAATATACACAGTATTTTTAATTAAACAATACATACTGTATAATTTAAAAATAGAAATAAGATTGTCATGGTCAAACAGAATTGAATTACGAAAAATTTCTTTCTGCTATGACTGATACACAGATAATTGCGACATGCAAAATTTGCAATATATTTCTGTTTGACTATAAATATTAGAATAGAGAATCTATTAGTAATACAGCGGCTTCTTTTTTAGCATCTATGATTTTCGCATAAACTTGTGTTGTTTCCACATCGGCATGACCAAGTAACTGACTAGTTGTGTATAAATCTGCCCCCATGGTAAGCTCCATTGTTGCAAAAGTATGCCGACTCATGTGATAGGTCAGTTTTTTATTGATTCCTGCATTTTGGGCCCACTTCTTCAACTGTAAATCAATGGTAGAAGTGCAAGGCAGAGAAAATACATAATCTTCAGCACTTCTCTTAGTGTGAGGCAGATAGGCTTGCGCTTGCTTGTTGAGTGGCAAGTACAGCATCCGACCAGTTTTCTTTTGTCGCAACTCCATGTGAATATTCCCGTTATCTTCAATGATTTTTTTCCATTGCAAGGCACGGACATCACTTAACCGTAATCCACAGAAACAGGAAAACAAAAATGCAATTTTCACATCTGCTCTTGGTGCATCCGCTTCTATGAGCTTGCGGACTTCATCAATAGTCAGATACTCGCGTGGAGTTTCTTCACCGCAAATGGCTTTCCTGTCAATAGCCAATCCGGGATTTACAGACAACACATCATCATCAACTGCCATATTCAAGGCTGTAATGATAACCCCAAGATAATTGGATATGGTTTTTTTGGCAAAAGGAACTTTGGTACGCCTTGCTTTTTGCCCTTTCATAAATTCAACAAAGCCATCCAAGAAATCCTTATCCACATCGCACAAACGAGCTTTGGCATTGTATTTCCGCAATTGTTTTAAGGCTGAATGCACATGGTTTTCTGATGATGTCTTTCGGCTCACCCGATAAATCAGGGGGAAAATTCTTTAATTCTATAGAAAATTTGCACCTTTGTACCATGAACAATCAAGG
>NZ_JBCOCI010000033.1:0-9330 GCF_040929485.1 Phocaeicola sp. RTP21198st1_B8_RTP21198_201120
TATCTGCAAATTCAGTAATGAGAGGCCGTGTAAACGCAATAAGGACGTTCAAGGGCTTAGTTGCGGATTTGAGGTTATAGACAAAGTTTCGGGACTAAATATCAAGTATAGTATTACTGTAATGAAAATAAATAGATAATAAGTCGGTAATATTTTGACAAATTGCTTTCTTATCCATTCAATGGGTTCGTCTATACGCTTATTGCCGTATAAGAATCCGCTTAACACGAAAAATATTTGAACACCAACGTTTAACCACCAAGCAAGCTCATTACCATAGTATTGACAAATATGGCATGAGATGATTAGTAACATCGCCACCAAGCGAATACAACTTATGGATGGGCTATGCCTCTTACCCCACCTTACTAACCCGTTCATTATCAACATATTATATATTTAACCCTTTTATAGAAGGCAACGAATTCGATCCGCAGCATCGCGCCATTCACCTGCTTATTGGTTAATTAGATAATTTCTTCTTCGCCACGGAAATGAACATTAAGTTTATGGAGAGGTGCTAGGAGGACACCAAGTGAAGTACCCTGCGTCATTTGGGTGAAGGCATTAACATCCTTAGGGAAACACTTGCCACCATAGCCGAACTTACCGTCTGGCCCAGGAACGTAAGTGTGAGTATCGTTGATGTAGCCTGAAAGGAGGCAGCCCGTATGGACAGTACGCCAATCGGCTCCCATCTTCTCACAGTACTCACGGCATGCATTGAAGTAAGTAACTTTGTATGCACCAAAGACATTGTGCATATATTTGGTAAGCTCTGCCTCAAGTGGACTCATGACGGTGAACTTCTTGCCAACAAAGATTTTGGTGAGGAGTTCAACAGCTCCGGTAAACACCATTGTTTGTTTTTTAAAATCCTCTATATGAGTGCGTTCAGTAAGAAATTCGGGCATGTAGTGTACACGATGACCAGTTTCCTTCGAGAGCAACTCACTGGTGCCAGGGAGAATAGTGGTGCGCACGAATATAGGTACATCTGGCAGCTTAGAGATAAGCTCTTTCATGAGAGTGAGATCCTGTGTACCATCGTCCTCTGTGCGAACATGAATTTGCAGAAACGCAATATCAATATTTGAGAGGTCATCATTATACCCCTTGGCTGGGTCAGTGATGAACAGTTTACACTCTGGATTATTATGCTCCAGCCAATCCTTCAGGGCTCCTCCTACGAAGCCGCATCCGATAATTCCAACGTTGATCATTGTTATATAGAATTTTACTTGTTACTCTCAATTTAAATGTAATGTTTTCTTAATAAGTTCGGTTATTTCACCTCATATCTATCCGTTTCTTTCTCCGCAAGCACATCGGCAATTCGACGGCAAGCCTGTCCGTCTCCATAAGGGTTAACGGCCTTGGACATCTGCTCGTAGGCTATGGCATCATCAAGGAGATTGCTGACTTCAGTCATAATCTTGTTGTAATCGGTGCCCACAAGATGAACAGTACCCGAGGCGAGAGCTTCAGGACGCTCAGTGGTGTCGCGCATCACAAGGACAGGCTTGCCAAGGCCGGGAGCTTCTTCCTGAATACCACCTGAATCAGTAAGAACGATAGTGGCCTTCGACATGAGGTGGACAAACTCGAGGTACTGAAGAGGCTCGATGAAGAAGAAGTTAGGACGGGTGAGGTCTTCACCAAAGACTTCGTGAATTGGTTTGCGCACGTTGGGATTAAGGTGCATTGGATAAACGAAATCTACCTTTGGATACTTCTCAGAGAGGTCCTTCATAGCAGTAACCATTCGGATAAAGCCGTCGCCAAAGTTCTCGCGACGGTGGCCTGTGATAAGGACAAGCTTCTTGCCATTGTTGAGACGAGTTACGTCATAACCTGCGGCTGAAAGCACCTTGTTCTGTTCTTCAGCAAGGGCGGCATCGGTCTTGAGCCTATCAACGACCATGTAGAGAGCATCGATGACGGTATTGCCGGTAACATAGATGTTGCCATGAGCTTTCTCTTCAAGGAGGTTCTTCTCACTGAGTGGGGTTGGCGAGAAGTTGTAAGTGGCGATGCGTCCAGTAATCTGGCGGTTCATCTCTTCAGGCCAAGGGCTGTAGATATTGTGGGTACGGAGACCCGCCTCTACATGACCTACAGGGATTTGTGCGTAGAAGGCGGCAAGAGCTCCTGCGGTAGAAGTGGTAGTGTCGCCATGGACGAGGACAACATCAGGTCGACATTCCTTAAAGATGTCACGAAGACCGGTGAGGACGCGTGCAGTTACATCAGTGAGGTCTTGTCCTTGCCGCATGATGTTGAGGTCAAAATCGGGACGGACATCGAAAAGATGAAGCACCTGATCAAGCATTTCGCGATGCTGACCAGTGACGCATACAATGGTTTCAAACTCTTCTGAGTGCTTCTGGAACTCTTTGACCAGTGGGCACATCTTGATAGCCTCTGGGCGGGTTCCGAAGATTAACATTACTTTCTTCTTTGCCATAATTACTCAATAATTTTATTCTTTGCTCTCTCTAGACGTATCAAATGGAATGTCAGTATCTTTTAAGCACTTCTTGTATTTGGAGATAAGCGCTCAATTTAGGGCATCCCCCCTTTGAAAGGACACATGACTATGCTCTAAATAGAGTTTTGTTAATAAATTAGTTTGAATTTAACATTGACCTGTAGCCAAAGTAATTTTGTCAGGAAGCATGTTAACATAATCCCTGTACCAGTCAAAAATATTTTTGAAAAAAGTTCTGATGAAGTTCCAAATAGAACAGCCATGAATCTTCACTGTTCCAATCACACTGTGATAAGTTGCCACCATTTCTGCTCCGATATCACTACCGTAATGAAGCGAATTGCTCCGTTGGGGAGTCAGCTTTCGAATTCATTCTATACACAAACCCCAAAAAAAGAAGATAATAATCTCTCTTGTAGAATTTATACAGCCATATTTTTTTATTATTTGATACAGCAATTGTTACTAAAGTAAGTACAATAGTTACCAGTACAAGAAAGTCACTTATTGTCATAAATAAAGTAAGTTTATCACTCCACCTTCTCAAACGGAAAAGCCTGAAGATAACTAATAGCCACCGTCATATTACCAAAAGCAAACACCAGCTTTGTATTCCGATGCAGACGCATGATGCACCCCTCCTTCCCTTGAAAGACACCACCCGTAATACGTATCTTCTGCTTTTTCTGAATATACTCCTCAAGAGGCTTATCCATCAGTTCAATGTTATAAGGCATGGATTCATACAGATAAATAAATTCTTCCATCTGTCTATGGGGAATAACAGCCACGCTATAGGAATTGCGGTCTTTTGCAAGATACTGCCGGGGGAACAGATGGGCAAGGATGAGATTCAATTCATCCAACGGGGCACATACAAACAGATAACCATCACCCGTGATTTCCTTTTCATCCGTCAAAGCGTTCAACTTCTGTACAGAGCCTGTCGCGAACGCCTCCTTTACGGCAAAGGCGGACTCCCGACGGGCCGCATATTCTTCCTTGCTATAAGGACACCGTTCAAAACGTCTTTTATGGTCAGCAGAGGTATATGAAAACACTTTGAAGCAGAAATATCTTTCTTCCTTTATGCCAGACCGGGTATTAATCATCACAGCCCTCCTGCCGGTAAAGATTTCGATATAGCGTTTCAGCTCTCTGTTGCGCAGGAACATATAATACCACTTGTGGTCAGGATATTCTTTTTCTTCCCCCGTCTGTGACGTGGTTATCAGATCTGACCCCTGGTCTGGGCAGGAAGCGATTGAACTGCATGGCAGTAACCTAGGCGCTTTACCCGTTATGTTTTGATTCTGCGGAAAGGAGTATTCAGTACCCAAATCCGCATCATTACAGATTTGCATCAAAACATAAATTATTTATCATTTGTACTTCTAAAATGAAGGCTTGTTGAAGCTTCATTTTTGGGGTTCTCTTAGTAAGAGATCCCCTTCTCTATTTAATTTATTGATAATGTGAAACATACACATCGTAATTCATAACCTTTTACGAACAATTCTCATACATTTCTTGTTAAAAGCATTTTAAAACAACAAAAGATTTCCATTTCTTGGGAATTATAGCTACTTTTGCAACCAAATGGGGATCTCTTACTAAGAGAACCCCATTTTTTATAAAACGAATCATGCTATCAAACAGCTGATTTTCAGATTTATCACACTTGTTCATGATAAAAAATAAATTATCCCAAATTAGATATCACACGAAGTCACACAGTATTTCCTAATGGCACGATCCTTTAGATCAGCATTCTGCATATTTCTATATCTCCCCATACTAAAGTCATTCAATATTTTGTATCTATCACCAACAAGGCATATTTTGATTACTTTGCCGAATATTGAATATTCCCCCAGCTCTTATGTTAGGATTTTAGAAATATTTCTCCGAAAATGATCTGATTTTATCCAAGCCAATAGAACATTCAGGCTGTCATCCTACAGCCTGAATGAATACTTCCCCTACAGCCCCCTTAAAATAATCTGATTGGCTCTGTCTATCTGTGAAGTGGAGATGGATGCCAGATAAATATGAGTGGTCTTTTCATTATCGTGCCCCAACCCTTCGCGGATGATGTCTGTAGACACCTTCCTGTCCTGCGCTATGCTGGCCCAGCTATGGCGGGCCACATAGAAAGTCAACGGCGCCTTTAATTCCAGCCGCAAGCCTATTTTATTCAAGCCCCGTCCTATCTGCTTGGCCCTCAGTTTATATTGCTTGCGGTCATTTATGTCACAATACCGCAAGATAGGCAGCAGGTACTCGGAACTGTCATCCTTGTATTTATCCACAATCTCCTGCATCAGCTCCTCCCACAGAATAGTCAGCCGCTGCCCGGTCTTTTTCCGGCTGTATGTCAGAATTCCATTCTGGAGGTTGTTCTTCTTCAAATGTGCCATATCAATAAACGACATGCCCCGGGTATAGAAACTGAAAAGGAAAATATCCCTTGCCAGCTCCAACTGGGGTTCGAATGACAAATCAAGCTCCTTGATCATTTTGATGATTTTAAAAGGAACAGCCCGTTTTACGGTCTTGTCTATGCCGGTATAGACATGTTTGAAAGGTTTCTTGTCGGTGGTATAGCCTTGCTCTACAGCCAGGTTATACACACTCCGCCAGATTCTCATATAATAGGAAGTACTGTTCTTTACCAAGCCTTTCTCTTTCAGATAGGCTTCATACATCTCCATCAGCTCCGAATCAAAGGCTTCAAAACTCAGATCCTCATTCTTTCTGAATTGGATAAAGCTGTTCATTGTCGAGGTATAGCCTTCTGCCGTCCGTCCCCTTTTCTGCCGCTCCAGTTTATTGATACATCGTTGCATGAAGTTGAACACACTCTCTACAGAAGGGATTTTCCGGAAAGAAGCCACGATATCATCAATGGTGTATTCCACACCGGTCCGCTCCAGATCATTGATAATACCTTGTAACCGCGTCATCTCCCAATTCGTCTGGTCACGTATCAGCAGAAGACGCGCTTTACATTCAGACTGTGTTGAAATAAGCAGACTGCCGGTAGAGTCGTCCCACTCGGAAGGCATGATCCGATAAGAAGTCTTGATGAGCCGTGTCAGTCTGTAATGAATAATTTGATAACTTAATACGCCCTTTTTTCCTTTTACGCTCGATGGGCGGAATTTCAATTTAATGGATGCCATATTTCTTTTCTATATTATGGTTTTGTTATTCAAAACGAATATAGCAATATGGCATCAGGTACACTGTTGCACCTCCGGTTATTCTATCCTTCTATCTCGCTCAGTTCCAACCAGCGCATGGTCTTTTCATCAATCAAATCATTCAGTTCCGGCAATCGTTTGGATTTCTCCGTCAGTTCCTCCACTCCCAGCGTACCGCTGCAAAGGGCGGCTTCTATATCGGCCTTCTCCTGCTCCAGCCCGGCTATTTCTTGTTCCAGCTGCTCGAACTCTTTCTTTTCCTTGAAAGACATCTTCCGCTTGTCATTCAAGCGCACGCGGGCGGTCTTTTCCTCTTTTGGCTTTTCCGCCTCTTTCTCGCGCTGCTCTTTCGCCTCGCGCCAGTCACGATAATCGGAGTAGTTACCCGGAAAATCACGAATGTCTCCCTGTCCCTTGAATACCAGCAAGTGATCTACCACCTTGTCCATGAAATAACGGTCGTGGCTTACTACGATTACACAGCCCTTGAAGTTCTGCAAATATTCTTCCAATACCTGAAGGGTGATGATATCGAGATCGTTGGTAGGCTCATCCAGCACCAGGAAGTTGGGATTACGCATCAGCACCGTACACAGGTACAGGCGGCGGCGTTCTCCCCCACTCAGTTTATATACATAACTATGCTGTGTTTCGGGGGTAAACAGAAAATGTTGCAGGAACTGGGATGCGGTCAGCTTCTTGCCATTTCCCAATTCGATGACTTCGGCAATATCCTGCACCACGTCGATGACCTTCATTTGCTCATCAAACTTCAGGCCGTCCTGAGAATAGTATCCGAAACGGACTGTCTCACCGATATCCAGTGTTCCACTGTCCGGCTTCTGTTCGCCCATCAGTATTTTAATGAACGTGGACTTTCCCGTACCATTGTTTCCCACGATGCCCATCTTCTCATAACGGGCAAAGATATACGAGAAATCTTCCAGAATCTTCAAATCACCGAAACGCTTGTACAGATGATCTGCCTCAAAAATCTTGGAGCCGATGTAAGAGGCTTTCATATCCAGCTTCACATTACCATCGTTGAAACGCTGCTTCGCCACTTTCTCCAGTTCGTAGAAAGCTTCTTCCCGATAACGCGCTTTATGTCCGCGTGCCTGAGGCATACGGCGCATCCACTCCAGCTCTGTGCGGTACAGGTTATTGGCACGGGCTATTTCGGCATTGGTCGCCTCGATACGCTCCTGCCTCTTTTCCAAGTAATAGCTGTAGTTCCCTTTATATGAATAAACCTGCTGATTGTCTATCTCGATAATTTCAGAGCAGACGCGGTCCAGGAAATAACGGTCGTGCGTCACCATGAGCAGACTGATGTTTCCCCGGCCGAGATACCCCTCCAGCCACTCCGTCATATCCAGATCAAGATGGTTGGTAGGCTCGTCCAAAATCAGGAAATCGGGCTCGGTTATCAGCACATTCGCCAAAGCCACCCGTTTCAACTGACCTCCGGAAAGATGTTTGATCTGCTGGCTGAAATCCCGGATTTTTAATTGAGAAAGGATTTGTTTCGCCTTCCGTTCATAATCCCATGCCTTTTCGTGCTCCATCCGTGCCAACAGCTCTTCCAGTCCCGGATTGCCTTCGGTTTCCATGCAGCTTTCATATTCTTTGATGAGTTCCACCGTGCTGTTTCCGTGATAGAAACAGGCTTCGAGCACGGTCAGGTCTTCGGGATAATGTGGGTCTTGCTCCAAATAGCCCACCCGCAGATCACGACGAAAGACGATGCTTCCTTCATCATATCCCTCCTTACCGGCTATTATATTAAGTAAGGTAGTCTTGCCTGTACCGTTCTTTGCTATCAGACCGATGCGTTGTCCTTCGGCCACTCCAAATGAAATCTTCCGGAACAATACCAAGTCACCGAATGATTTGGTAAGCCCGTCTACTTGCATATATGGGGTCATTATTTGTCTATTTATTTAAATCATCCAACACTGCCTCCGCCTCTCGCTTAATTTTCCTGAATTCGGATTTCAAGTCGCAGGGGAGTCCCTTTTTAGCTTTTCCCCACACCAGTGCGGCAGGGTCCAGCACCATATCCGAACACATAAACTGCAAGGCGGGATATTCTTTCTGTCCCTCAATGACAGTCACCCATTCCATACCTTCCATCTCATTCACCAGAATGGTTCCGAAGGCAATACCGAAATTCTCCCACGCCATACGCTGCTGGGTCTGGAAACGTCCGCTGTCCATTACTTGCTGTATACTGTCAATATCGCTCTCCGACGCAGTGAAATCCTTGGTGAGTTGCTTTTTAATCGTGGTAGAAGCCCACTCAAAGGCGGTGTTCACCTCCCCGATTTCCAAGACACGGATCGGAATGATCTCACGCGGGTGACTTACACCTTCTTTGCGGATCTGCAAAGACCGGATGATTTCTTCCGCCAGATGCTTGTCTCCTCCTTTGGACACGGTAAAAGAACATTCGAAAGAAAGATCCCCCTCTCCTGTCACCCAGATATGAGTGGTGTACCAGGCGCCTTCTTCCTGAAAAGTTTCCGCGCTGTAAGCACAATCCCACTTGCCCACTTTCACCAGGGCGGAAGAGGTATTTTCTTTCAATTCGTATGCGATGCACTGCGGACCATAGTCAGCCGCTTCATCCTTATAGGCCGATATGCGGAAATTACCTGTCCACCGGTCAGGATTATAGAATAAAAAACTCTCTTCTGTATCTTCAAACTCATGCCAGCCCATCGGGTATTCCAATGAGAACCAGCCACCGGGAGAAATGTATTTCATAGTCTCTATCTTTTTAATTCATTACTAACGGAAACGATCGTTTTACTTTACCGGCAATATCTCAATCCAGTAATCATCAGGATCATTGATGAAATACAAGCCCATAGCGGTGTTCTCGAAGCAAACGCATCCCATTTCCTTATGGAATTTACGGACTTCGTCATAATCACCTTCCACACGCAGACACAGATGGCTTTCGTTCTCACCCAACTCGTATGGCTGGGTATGGTCACGCAACCAGGTCAGTTCCAACAAGAAATTGCTGTGGTCATCGGCCATATACACCAGCACGAAGGAACCGTCCGAAGCTTCCTTACGATGAGACTCATGCAAACCTAACGCTGTTTCATAAAACTTGATACTCTTGTCCAGATCAGTTACATTGATATTGAAATGATCAAATCTTCCTTTTACTTTCATATTGTGTTATTCTTTTGTTATTCAATCTCTATTTTTTGTCCGCGATGTGTCAATGACACAAAACGCACTCCATGCGCTTCGGCAAAGTCGCGGAAAGCATTTGCCTTGGCATACTCCGGTGTGAAATGCATGGGTACAAAGATATGAGTTTTTATCTTTGTTACAAACTGTCCGGCACCCCGCATGTATTCTTTTCCCAAACGGGGGTCAACGGGAAACATCGCCACATCCACTTCGGGCGTATAGGCGTAAAGATCATCCAGCTCATGCAGGAAATTCTTCTCGGCTCCCTTCCACTCCGCCTCGGTACTCTCATCCATCCAATGCCAGTTATTCAAATCACCGGCATGAAAAATCTTTTTTCCACCTGCCTGAAGCAAAAACGATACTCCCACATCCGTGGAACCGAAAGCACGCACGCTCAATGTTTCATCCTTATATTCC
>NZ_JBCOCI010000033.1:9340-49022 GCF_040929485.1 Phocaeicola sp. RTP21198st1_B8_RTP21198_201120
TCTTCTTTCTGCGCCCTGCGATGACGCAAAATGTCTTTCGAGAAAATATAGATGATATCCGGCCGCTGTTCACGCCATTGCAATACCTCTTTATTAAAATGATCCGGATGAAAATGACTGGCCAGCACATACAGTTTTCCGGGTCTCCGCAATAATTCGCTGTGTACGATTCCTTCCGGCATTCCGGCCTCTTGATTGCTGAAAGTCCCATCCATCAGCCGGTTCAAATCCGACTGCGCCTGTCCATCCTCCGAATCACGGTAATAATCCATGATTACAGTGAAGCCATCGCCTGACAAGGCGAATCCGCTATGATATATATAAGTAAGTTCCATATCCATACAACAAATTTATTTACCGATAGGTTGTACCTGCGCACGGGTCTTTTTATCAATTTCCAGAAACATATAATTCACTTTACCCGAATGTATCAGGGAGTCATTCTCCCGGTATTTCCTCGTAGCGTATTCCTTTGATTTCTCGTAGGTCAGTTTCGACATCTGGTTCTGGGATTTACCCACCATGGTAGAATCCAGCTTCTCATCCGGAAAGAAATCATCCAGATTCACATCTCCTATCATCGTGGTTTCCAGAAAATTCATATTCTTGTGTGATTTGTCTGTGTAATAACCCACAAACATATGTCCCGGAATACGCACCAGAATAGGATTGATATTGATGGCTTTCATCAGTGAAGCCAGCAACACGCTGCCATCCACACAGTTTATCTGCGAGGATTCCAGCGCATCGTCCAAGGTACGGACGCGCTGTGTATAAACCACATTGGACGAAAGACTGGTATTGGTGGTGGAGCTATACTTAAAGTTCCGCTTTTGCAACACATTCCACAATGCATAGACCTGTTTGTCCACATTCTCCGACTGGTGTGCATTACCTTGATACCCAAGAAAACGATTGACGATACGTGTATCCAAGGCTTCACGCAATAATTTGTCAATCTGAGGATGCTCCTCGTTGACGTAGGCCGCAAAAAACTCTCCCGTATCGTGAAACTTCATTTTATCGTCCACGTATCCTAAAGGACACTCATTAATACTGCGCATTGAGATGGTTTTCAAACGCTGTGGAAGTTCTTTTTTATTCAATTCCGCCTTGACGGAGATGCTAACGGGCACTGCCTGATTATTATCACGCAAAGCCTGATAGTTCCATATAATATCCGGAAAAACCAGATATTCTTTCCCCGCCTTGGGTAAAATAAACTCGGATACAGACTGAGAGAAAAAAGGAGTCTCGGCCACTTCTATACGCAATTTGCTATTGGCATAACTGTTCTTCAGCCGGATGGCGATACACGACTTAGGATTTCCGATATAATCGGAATCGGCAGGTACGATTAAATTGGCATCTGTGGTTGCGGTAGAGAGAATGGTTGCTGGAAAAATATTACCACCCAGCTGGTCGGTAATCTCGAACCCGGATTTAAAAGGCTCATACCGATAAATAAAGACTGAAAATGCCATTATCAGTATAGCAGATAATATTAATGTGGACCATTGCCACTTGTCCAGTTGTTTCATATTCCACTTTTCTACGCTATCTGTTAATCAGTTGTTTTTATGATTCCCCATCCACCATCATTCACTACAGACTACACTGATTGACACAGGTTCCATACCAAGCGATTGCTTTTCAATAGAAACAATCTGCATCAATCCGTGCAATCGGTGACGAAAAGCTCATTATCTCACTGCGATGCTCTCTATCTCCACAAGCGCTCCTTTCGGCAAAGCCTTAACAGCTACAGCAGAACGGGCAGGGAAATCTCCTTCGAAATACTTGGCATAAACAGCGTTCATTTCAGCAAACAAAGACATATCTGCCAAAAATACGGTTGTTTTTACGATATTAGCAGTAGTCAGACCAGCTTCTGCCAATACATTCTTGATATTCTCAAAAACCTGAATAGTCTGTTCAGTCACTCCTCCCGGAACAAATTCACCGGTAGCAGGATCAACAGGAATCTGACCTGACAAGAATACCATACCATTCACTTCAACAGCTTGACTGTAAGGACCTATAGCAGCAGGAGCCTTTTCCGTAAAAATCACTTTTTTCATCTTTTTTCTATTTATAATTAAGTAAAAATCAAATTTGACGGGCTAAATTAGTATTTTTTTCGCTATTTCATGCAGACTCTGCTGAACAATCTGATCTATTTTTACGTTCATTTAACATCAGGGTTTTCACAGACAGAAAGGATGTTTCCAAACGTCGTTTTTTTTATTAATTTCATTAAATTCGGCAAAAAATCTTCTGTAATATGCATGAGATTAAAAAAAAATATCTACTTTTGTCCTCGGTAAATACGTCAGTTCCCTATCCGGGAAAGTCTGTTTACTTCCTGATAACAATCAAAACAACATCAATCCCATAATCGTAATTATGAGTGCATTTCCCCCTTCTAACACATTTTCGTGTAGATTGCGCTCCTTAATTATACCATTAAAAGATTATAAAGAAATATATTACTAATAACTATACTCTATGTATAACATTATTCAATTAAACGACAAAGACTTGTCGGAATTACAATCGATTGCCAAAGAGTTGGGTATCAAGAAAACAGACTCTCTAAAAAAAGAAGATCTGGTTTATAAAATTCTAGACGAGCAAGCCATAGTCGGAGCAACCAAAAAAGTAGCGGCAGAAAAAGCCAATGAAAGTCAACCCCGTAAAAGATCACGTATCAACGTTAAAAAAGACGGTGACAAGGTCTATACTGCAACCAAGGACAAGGCACAGAAGCTGGAAGCCAATACCCCGCAACCTGCCGCCACAGCTGCCGAAACAGTAAAAGAAACTGCTCCTGTAGCGGTAACACCACAAACAGAAACCGTGGCCGAAACAAGCACGGAAGAAAAAACACCTAAAAAAAGAGGACGCAAACCGGGTAGTAAGAAAGTAACAGCCAAGACAGAAGAACAACCTGCAACGGAAACGAAAGAAACCGCAAAAGAGGAAGTGAAAGCTGAAGCACCGGCGAAACCGACACCCAAAAAAGCAAAAAAAGAAGAAACACCGGCTATTCCCGAAGAAAAAGAAGTGATTCTTCCCGAACTGGAATTCGGCAGTGAAACCGATGATTTTATTCCTATCGAGGATCTTCCTTCAGAAAAAATAGAACTTCCTACTGAGTTGTTCGGCAAATTTGAGGCTACCAAAGTAGAAACACCGGCTCCGGTACAGACACCTGCCCCCAAATTCCAACCACGCCAGCAGCGCGATCAAAATCAGAAGTATAACAATCCGCGCAACAACAATTACAACAATCCTCGTCAGGCAAACAATAATAACAATACGACGGCTGAGGGAGAAGCGTCTGCCAGCATTCCTCAACAACCGGAACGCAAACAGGTGGAAAAGCCTTACGAATTTGAAGGTATCCTGACCGGTACCGGGGTATTGGAAATCATGCCCGACGGATACGGCTTCCTCCGTTCATCCGATTACAACTATCTTTCCTCACCCGATGATATTTACGTTTCACAATCGCAAATAAAACTGTTCGGTTTGAAGACCGGTGATGTAGTGGAAGGCTCTATCCGTCCGCCGAAAGAAGGAGAAAAATATTTCCCGTTGGTAAAGGTGGAAAAGATAAACGGTCTGGATCCCGGATTGGTACGTGACCGCGTTCCGTTTGATCACCTGACCCCGCTGTTCCCCGATGAAAAGTTCAAACTTTGCAAAGGAGGATATAGTGACAACCTTTCAGCCCGTGTGGTAGATATGTTCTCACCTATCGGTAAAGGACAGCGTGCTTTGATTGTGGCGCAGCCCAAAACCGGTAAGACGATCCTGATGAAAGACATCGCTAACGCAATAGCAGCCAACCATCCGGAAACGTACATGATCATGCTGCTTATTGACGAACGTCCCGAAGAAGTGACAGATATGGCGCGCAGCGTAAATGCCGAAGTGATCGCTTCTACATTTGACGAACCGGCAGAACGTCACGTAAAGATTGCAGGTATCGTACTGGAAAAAGCGAAACGCATGGTAGAATGTGGTCACGATGTGGTAATCTTCCTCGACTCTATCACCCGACTGGCACGTGCATACAATACGGTTTCTCCTGCTTCCGGCAAGGTATTATCCGGTGGTGTGGATGCAAATGCCCTGCATAAGCCCAAACGTTTCTTCGGTGCTGCCCGTAACATTGAAAACGGTGGCTCGCTGACCATTATCGCAACCGCACTGATTGACACCGGTTCCAAGATGGATGAAGTAATCTTCGAAGAATTCAAGGGTACAGGTAATATGGAACTCCAGCTGGACCGCAACTTGAGCAACAAACGTATCTTCCCGGCAGTAAACATCGTGGCATCAAGCACCCGCCGCGACGACTTGCTGCTCGACAAGACTACTTTGGACCGTATGTGGATTCTCCGCAAATATCTGGCAGATATGAATCCTATCGAAGCAATGGATTTTGTAAAAAGCCGTTTGGAAAATACCAAAGACAACGAAGAATTCCTGATGAGCATGAACTCATAAAAAATAAATCTTTTTTATTAAATGACGCAGGCTGTACCTTTTCATTAAGGTATGGCCTGTTTTTTTATTATACTTCAATCAATATGTCAATGCATCAATTTGCTAATATGCCCATTACCACGTAGAGTAGAATGCAGCAAATTGACACATTAGCAAATTATCCAATGGGTACAAAAACAGATTCCTTCCGTCTGCTTAAAAAGACCTTTAAATCCGGAGAACCCATGAAAACAAAAATGATCTGCTTTATCGCATTTATCAGTTATACCTTTTATTTGACCGCAGGAGATATTTATGTTTCTCCTTACGGTAACGACAAAGCTGCCGGTACACGCCAATCTCCCCTCCAGACTCTGGAACAAGCCATCAAGCAAGCGCGCGAATGGAGGAGATTGCAATCACCCGAAACAACCGGAGGCATAAATATCCTATTGGAGGAAGGAATATACCCACAATATAAAAGCCTGTTCATCCGCCCCGAAGATAGCGGGACAACAGACTCTCCCACTCGTATCACCACTGTTCCCAATGCCCATGTAGTCTTAAGTGGCGGAGTCCCTGTGACAGGTTGGGAACAAGGATGCGAAGATACCAGAATACCAAAAACACTTAGAAATAAAATATGGGTAGCGGAAGCGCCCCGTATGGGAAACAGGATATTGGAAACCCGACAAATGTGGGTCAACGGAGCAAAAGCACAGCGGGCCGCACAGTTTCCCGACGGAGTAATGGAACGCATGATTGATTTTAACCCTGAGGAAGAGACGATCACCATTCCCACTCCACAAACAGCAGGGTTAAATACCGCTTCACAAGTAGAGATGATCGTTCACCAACGTTGGGCCATCGCCATACTGAGAGTGAAGGAAATGATTACTGAAGAAGCAAAAACAGTTGTCCGTTTTCATGATCCCGAAAGCCGGTTGGAGTTTGCCCATCCCTGGCCTCAACCTGTCATTGACGGAGAAAAAGGAAACTCCTCCTTTTGTCTGGTCAACGCTTTGGAGTTATTGGACCAGCCCGGAGAATGGTATCAGGATTATCCTTCCGGACGCATCTATTATTACCCGCGTCCTCACGAAGACATGACGAAGGCGCAAGTCATTATCCCGGCTTTAGAAACCTTGCTAACGGTAAACGGCACTTTGGAACGTCCGGTAAGAAATATACATTTTCAAAATATATCTTTCGAACATACTTCATGGATGCGCCCCTCTTATCAAGGACACGTTACATTGCAAGGAGGTTTCCATCTGCTGGATGCTTACAAACTACCCATACCGGGGCTGCCTGAAAAAGCGGAACTGGAAAACCAGGCATGGATAGGCAGACCCAAAGCTGCAATACAGATAAAATGCGGTAATAACATCAATTTCAACCATTGCACATTTCAGCACTTGGCAGCTACGGGAGTAGATTATGAACGCGCCGTATCGGCTTCCATTGTCGAGAATTGCCATTTCACCGATATTGGTGGAACAGCCTTACTGGTGGGCACCTTTCCCGATGAAGGATTTGAAACCCATGTGCCTTATACACCTTTTCATGAACAGGAATTATGTACGGGAATCACCATACGGAACAACCTGATTGAGGAAGTGACCAATGAAGATTGGGGAGGTGTAGGCATCGGAGCCGGATATGTAAAGAATATCCATATCATACATAATGAAGTCTGCCACGTCAATTATTCAGGTATCTGTGTGGGCTGGGGATGGACCCTGCTGGAAAGCGGAATGAGGGGCAATCGGATTGAAGCCAATTACGTCCACCACTTTGCCCGGAGGCTGTATGATGCAGGAGGACTTTATACCCTCTCCAACCAACCCGGCTCCGTGATGCGCAATAACCGGATTGAACATTTAATCGACGCGCCATACGCTACCAACGACCGTGCGTTTTACATCTACTTTGATGAAGCGACGGATGGCTATACCGTAGAAAACAACTGGTGTCCGTCCGAACGTTTCGACTCCAACCGTCCGGGACCTCATAATGTGTGGAAGAAGAATGGTCCGCAAGTAGATGAAAGTATAAAACAAAAGGCAGGCAGGGTCGCCTTGAATCCCCCTTATGCCACCGGATGGGCACATTGAGTCCTCCCCTACAGCAAAGGAAAACAACCGAAAATCATTATAAAAACAAAATAACAAAAAAAGAATGAAACCAACCAATTACCACTTATTCGATTTTCTGGACTTTGATCCTGATCTGTCAAGAGACGAATCATTATGGAAAGCATACAAGCCCGCCGCAGTCTATGAAAAAGATGGAGATATCTGCATAAGTGTCCCCTTCCAAAAGCAAGTGCTCTCTAACGATATGGCACCCGATACTGCATTCCCCCGTGAAGAATATACGCTGGTCATCCGTCAATATACCTCAGGCATCACCCGGCTCTTTATCGGATTCGGTGAAGAAAGCATGACGGATCAATCAGAAATGCTTCAATTCAGCGACCGGATAAAGAAACTTCCTTTGCAAGTAACACAAGTAGAAGGTGAATGGATTATCTCCACCCAAGACGGAATACAACGGGCACTTATCAATATAAAGCCTCCGGTATTAGACCGTTGGAGCGAACTCCTGCCCGATCCTCAAGAAACATTGGATCTTCGCCTTTACCCTGACGGCAAACGTGAAATCCGCCTGGCTGCCTACGACCACTTCTCCCCTCCCCGTTACGATGCGCTGCCATTGGCTTTCTGCAAACGAAACGGAATGAAGGAACGTGCCACTCTTTCCTTTGAATCAAAGCCTGATGAATGTTTTGCCGGAACAGGGGAACGCTTCGCAAAAATGGACTTAAGCGGACAAACTTTCTTCTTAAAGAATCAGGATGGCCAAGGTGTAAACAACCGCCGTACTTATAAGAATATTCCTTTCTACCTCTCCAGCCGGATGTATGGAACATTCTATCATACCTGCGCCCATAGTAAACTGTCATTGGCAGGACAATCCACCCGCTCGGTACAGTTTCTGAGCGATCAGGCCATGCTGGACGTCTTCATCATAGCAGGTAATACTATGGAAGAAATCCTCCGGGGCTACCGGGATCTGACCGGATATCCTTCTATGCCTCCCCTCTGGAGCTTCGGCATCTGGATGAGCCGCATGACTTATTTCAGTGCTGATGAGGTTAATGAGATATGCGACCGGATGCGTGCCGAGCATTACCCCTGCGATGTAATCCACCTGGACACCGGCTGGTTCAAGACCGACTGGCTGTGCGAATGGAAATTCAACGAAGAACGCTTTCCCGATCCCAAAGGGTTCATCCAAGGCCTGAAGAAAAAAGGATACCGCGTATCCTTATGGCAACTCCCCTACGTGGCCGAAAACGCCGAACAGATAGACGAAGCACGCAAAAACGATTATATAGCTCCGCTAACAAAGAAACAAGATTCGGAAGGTTCCAATTTCTCCGCTTTGGACTATGCCGGAACCATTGACTTCACTTATCCCAAAGCAACCGAATGGTATAAAGGACTGCTGAAGAATCTGCTGGATATGGGCGTGACCTGTATCAAAACCGATTTTGGAGAAAACATCCACATGGATGCTCTCTATAAAGGCATGAAACCCGAATTGCTGAACAACCTGTATGCATTGCTTTATCAGAAAGCCGCTTATGAAATCACAAAAGACGTTACCGGTGACGGCATTGTATGGGCACGCTCGGCATGGGCAGGATGCCAGCGCTATCCGCTGCATTGGGGAGGTGACTCATGCAGTTCATGGGATGGGATGGCAGGCTCACTGAAAGGCGGCTTACATTTCGGACTCTCCGGATTTGCATTCTGGAGCCATGATGTTCCGGGATTCCATACATTACCTAACTTCATGAACTCTGTAGTAGCCGATGATGTATACATGCGCTGGACACAATTCGGCGTATTCTCCTCACACATCCGCTATCACGGAACAAACAAACGTGAGCCGTGGCATTATCCGGCTATTGCTCCGATAATAAAAAAATGGTGGAAATTACGCTATACACTTATACCTTATATTATAGCACAAAGCCGGAAAGCTATCTCAAGCGGAGCACCTCTCTTGCAAGCTCTGATTTTTCATCACCCTGAAGACAAGCTGTGCTGGCACATCGACGATGAGTACTATTTCGGTAACGACTTCCTGGTAGCTCCGGTCATGAACAGTGAAAACCGCCGTGACGTCTATCTGCCCGAAGGACAATGGGTGAATTTCTTCACTGGTGAAGTGCTGGAAGGAGGACGTTGGTTAAAAGACCTGGATGTCCCCTTGGACGAAATGCCCGTATATGTACGTCAGGGAGCGACTATTCCTGTTTACCCGGATGAGGTGGAGTGTACGGATGAGATGGATTTAAGTAAGAGCGCTGAATTGCACATTGACAATCATTTTAAAGGAATATTTAAAGACTAACGAACATGGAAACTTGGAAAACAAATTTAGAAGAAACAAAAAAGCGATATATAGATTGGTGGAATCATAAAGGAATCATACTGAATATGTGGGAACACTTCCAAAAGGGAGTGAAGCCCCACGCAGATATTCCAGCACCGGCTCCGGCGAAAGATTTGAATCAAAAATGGTTCGACCCACAATGGCGTGCAGAATATCTGGATTGGTACGTAGCGCACAGCAGCCTGAAAGCAGATATCCTGCCGGTTGCCAATACCCAGTTAGGCCCCGGTTCACTGGCAGCTATTTTAGGAGGCGTATTCGAAGGAGGAGAAGATACAATCTGGATTCATCCTGATCCGGATTTCAACGATGAAATTGTTTTCAATCCCGAGCACCCTAACTGGATTCTGCATAAGGAATTACTGAAAGCATGCAAAGCGAAGGCAAACGGTCATTATTACGTAGGAATGCCCGATCTGATGGAAGGCCTGGATGTGTTGGCCGCACTGAAAGGTACGGATAAAGTGTTGCTGGATACTGTAATGCAACCCGAAGTACTGGAACAGCAGATGCAACAGATTAATGACATCTATTTCAAGGTGTTCGATGAACTTTACGATATCATCCGTGAAGGGGACGAAATGGCCTTCTGCTATTTCTCTTCATGGGCACCGGGAAAGATGAGCAAGCTTCAAAGCGATATCTCCACCATGATCAGTGAGGATGATTATCGTCGCTTCGTGCAACCGTTCATCCGCGAACAATGCCAAAAGATAGACTATACCCTGTATCATCTGGACGGTGTGGGCGCCATGCATCATCTGCCTGCCCTTCTTGAAATTGAGGAACTGAATGCCATTCAATGGACTCCGGGCGTAGGTGAGCCACAAGGAGGATCACCTAAATGGTATGACCTTTACAAGAAAATCCTTGCCGGTGGAAAGAGTATCATGGCATGTTGGGTAACTTTGGATGAACTGAAACCTTTATTGGACAACATTGGAGCGGACGGTGTACATCTGGAAATGGATTTTCATAATGAACAAGAAGTGGAACAAGCCATGCGCATTGTCGAGGAATACTCCTTTTCATCACCTGCCGCATCCAAAGAAAGCCTTTCGAAAGAGGAAGCCGCTGCAACGAAACAAAAAACAATTATAATCAAAAGTCCCGAAGCCGCTGAAGATGAAGCCCTAAAACCTTTGTTCAACGCCATTGTAGATGGAAAATTGGAACCGGCCGTAGAGGTAACCCAAAAGGCCATAGCTGAAGGCATACAACCCCAAGAAATTATCAATAATTACATGATAAAAGCTATGGGGGAAGTAGGACAACGCTTCCAAGATGGAAAAGCGTTTGTTCCCCAACTGCTGATGGCAGGACGCGCCATGAAGGGAGCTTTGGAACTTCTGAAACCTTTATTGCAGGGAAGTGCAGCAACTACCATAGGCAAGGTAGTCATCGGAACTGTCAAAGGTGATCTGCATGATATCGGTAAAAACCTGGTGGCATCCATGCTTGAAGGTTGCGGCTTTGAAGTCATTAACATAGGTATCGACGTATCTTGTGACAAGTTCGTGGAAGAGGTCAAGAAAAACAAGGCAGATATCTTGTGTATGAGCGCCTTGCTGACAACAACCATGACTTATATGCAGGACGTCATCAACGCCCTGGAAGCAGCCGGTATCCGTAATCAAGTGAAAGTGATGATAGGCGGCGCTCCCGTAAGCCAGGGATTCGCCGATGAAATAGGTGCGGACGGGTATAGCGACAATGCCAATACGGCCGTAGCGGTAGCCAAGGAACTGATGGGGCTTCATAAATAAACGGAATATTCATCTTAATCTGATACATGAATTATGCACGCTAATTATTTAGATACATTAGATTGGGGCATTCTTATTGCCTACTTTCTGATTCTTATAGGCATCGGCATATGGGCCAGTCTGAAACGCAAAAAAGGCAGTAGCCTTTTTCTTGCCGAGCGTTCCCTGAAGTGGCATCACATCGGTTTCTCCATGTGGGGAACCAATGTGGGCCCTTCCATGCTGATAGCCTCCGCCAGTGCCGGATTTACCACCGGTATCGTTTCAGGTAATTATGCCTGGTATGCGTTTGTTTTCATCTGCTTGCTGGCTTTTGTCTTTGCCCCTCGTTACTTAGGAGCACGTATCACCACCTTGCCGGAGTTCATGGGGCGGCGTTTCGGACAGTCCACCCGCAACATTCTTGCCTGGTACACCATTGTGACAATCCTTATCTCGTGGCTTGCCCTGACCTTATTCGCCGGAGGTATCCTTATCCGTCAGGTTTTCGATATTCCCATGTGGCAGTCAGCATTAATCCTGCTCGTTATCTCCGCATTCTTCACCATGGCCGGAGGGCTGAAAGCGGTAGCCTATACCAATGTATTCCAAATGCTTCTGCTTATTTTCGTATCGGCCACGCTTACTATAGCAGGTCTTTACAAAGTGGGTGGCGTCAGCGCATTGGCCGAAGCGGTTCCGGCCGATTACTGGAACCTGTTCCGCCCGAATGACGATCCCGCCTTCCCGTGGCTGCCCATTATTCTGGGGTATCCCATCATGGGAGTCTGGTTCTGGTGCACAGACCAATCCATGGTACAGCCTGTATTGGCTGCTAAGAATCTGAAAGAAGGCCAAATGGGTGCCAACTTCACCGGCTGGTTGAAGATACTGGATGTTCCTCTCTATATCCTTCCGGGTATCATCTGTCTGGCACTCTACCCGGGCTTGAAGAACCCCGATGAAGCCTACATGACTATGGTCACTAACTTATTTCCTGTAGGCATGGTGGGGTTGGTACTCGCCGTATTGACCGCCGCACTGATCAGCACTGTCGGCTCTGCCCTGAATGCGCTGAGTACCGTCTTCACGATGGATATCTATGTCAAGAAATTCAGACCGCTTGCCAGCCAGAAAGAGATCATCCGTACAGGGCATGTGGTTACAATGGCGGGAGCACTGATTTCGGTGATCATCACCATTGCCATAGACAGTATCAAAGGATTGAATCTGTTTAATGTATTCCAATCGGTACTGGGATTTATCGCACCGCCTATGGCGGCTGTTTTCCTGTTCGGCATCTTCTGGAAACGAACTACCACGATGGCTGCCAACATGGCATTGACATTTGGTACGGCGTTCAGCATGGGAGTGGGCATTCTCTATTTATGGGTATTTCCTGCAGAAAAATATACAGCATGGCCTCACTTCATGATGCTGTCTTTCTACCTGTTCGTTGTCATCAGTGCAGGCATGATTTTGGTATCCTTATTGGATAAACGCCGGCAAGAATGTACATTAAACATGAAGAAAGTCATGGAGAAACCGGCCAAATCGGTTATCCTTGCATGGACGCTACTGACTATTATCATGATCGGGCTTTATCTATTCTTCAATGGGCATTAAAAGAAGGTGCAGAAGGCTGAAAAGATTGTATTTTTATATGCCTACGTTTGGTATTCCACTCGGGTAGTGAGGCAGTCCCACCCCGGTGAAATTGCAGTTCCACCCCGGTGGGACTGGAGTTTCACCAGGGTGGAACATCAGATGAAAGTAGTTGTTACAGCAGATGGGGACAGCTGTTATAACCTGTCTTGATAGGACAGGAGATTCATTAAGATTGCAACAAATTGTAAAATCAATGAGATTAATAACAACATCTAGCCATTTGGGACTCTGATTTTTGTAGCCATCCTATTATCCCCGCTGCTTCCGCCTGTAACATCTATCGTACGTACAGAGACCGCAAGTATATTCCAGTTTACGGACACTATCCCCCAGTCCTATTACTCCACTGACCGATTTTATAGGAAGCATCAAACTGGAATCTGTCAACCGGATGCCACAAGGTTCCGCTGAAGGAAATAAGGGAAATAATTTCTTTTGCTCCGACACATGCCAGCCGCAATATCCGGGACTGAAACGATTCGTATGCCTCCACCCTCTGTCGTGAATGTATTCATCCAATGCAATTTCCATACAATCCGCAGTCTTCTCGGCTATGATACTTCCTATGGCATCCGCTATATAAACCTTTACCATATCCCCCTCTTGTTGCAACGTATGCTGGAACTTTTCAAAACCAGTTCCGGCAGTCGCGGCAAAGAAAGCGAAGGATTCCGAACCACGCAGTTGCCGGGTTATTATTTTACCTATACTGAAACTAGTTTTACCGACAGTAAGCAAATCTTTTGTTTCATCCAAATCTCCACCGGATATGAAAAAACAAAAACGGGGAGAAGTTACTGCCTCAACCCGTCCAAGCACCCCACGGACTTCTTTTTCTACTGCTTCGTCGGGTACAGCATCTGCATATCCCATCGTCTCATAGATTTCGGACAATGAGATAGGCAGATCAGCAAAAGAAAGTTCTTTTTCAAGCATTATTGAATTCATTTAATGCGGCAAAGAATGCATCAATATTTTCAGAAGGTGTATGAGGCGGTGTATCACATCCGCTGGAGAGCACGAAGTTGGGATAGGACTTGGTAGCCTCCAACAGGTCGAGTGTGGCTTTCTTCATCACCTCCGGAGTAGCCGCCTTGAACAAACTCACCGGATCAAGATTTCCCATTGCAAGAGCATCCGCAGGTACTTCTTTCAGAGCTTCGACCATATCTATTTTATTTCCAAAATGATAAGCGGCAGCTCCTGTAGCTACCATTGCCTTAGTACAATGACCGGTATTTCCACAATTATGCAGAATGACTGTGAAGTGATCGTCTTGCACTTTCTCTACTATCTCCTTAATGAAAACAGACGAGTATTGCCGGCAGTCCTCATCAGACAAGAGTCCGGCAGCCGGCTCGGCCATCACTACCCCATTCACCCCTGTAGCCTTCAGTGCCATACAGTAACGGAGAATGAAATCCGAACATTTCTTCAACAACGAATTCGCCGCTTCCGGATTGATATAAATAAGCATCATGATTTCAGACATATCATACAAACGTCCTGCCAATGAGTAAGGGCCGATGCAACCGGCAAAGACAGGTCTGTCCGTTATTGTCTTGGCTGCCAACATATTTGCTTTCAGATATTGGGGGACTCTTCCTTTATTCAAAGCAGGAATGTTCAGTTTTTCAATATCCTCCTCATTAGCAAGAAGACGCCCCACTACACTGGGAACCTCATTTTCGGGGAAGACAATCTCCGCTCCGAAAGCCTCGGCTTCTACCGTCAAATCCATAATCACGGTTGCGGCGGCTGTGGGATATTTCTCACTCAATGCCTTGATGGCGTTGTAATGCACTTGTCCGTCAGTAACCGCATCACGCACCGTTTTCCCTATCATCTCTATGCCCGGATGGGTCATGATGGGCATAGCCACCACTTCTTTCTTTTGGATAATTTCGTTTATCCACTCTTTCATATTCAGTTTACTCATGGTCTTTTATTCTTTATTTATTCTGTTATTGCAAAAGTAAGTCTTTTCTTTGATAATCTGCTGTTCCCTTTGCTCTTTCTCATTCAAAAAAACGGTATAAATCCCGTTACAATACTACAGGAATTTACACCGTTTTTCATCTTATAGACTTATGGCAATTTATGCAAAAGATGACGATAATATGTTTCAACATCTTTCCAATGGTAGAAAGGAGCAATATCCGTTTCTACAGGGATGGTAACTTCTTTCTCACAATGCATGAACTTCACCAGTATATCGTCAGAAGCTTTTTTTCTGAAGAAAACCAACTGAACGTTTGCCGCCATCGGAGTGACCTTGAAATTACACCATGCCTGATAAAATTTATCGGGATCCGTTTCGGCTTTCCACATATCGCCCAATTGGAGCAACGCTACCAAGGGAATGATATTTCCATCGTGCCCAAAGCGTAATGTCGCCGTATGGGTCCCGGACCTGATTGCCTCATCGGCCGAATCCAATATATTTTCAAGCAATGACCGGGCACTGGCCGTCATTATTCCACCATTGGCAGGTGCAGGTCCGTCACATACATAATTATGATAATTGCAAACTTGCCAAAGATCAAATAATTCATCTTCCTGAAATACATCATAAAGACTCACCTCTATCTCTACATTCTGCAAATCTGAAGCAATCCAATAAAGTCCCCACATCAATTCATCAGGATTCACATTCTTACGGATATAGTCAGGACTATTAAATAAAGAAGTGACCAAACGATCGGGACGAGTATGGCTTTCTTTAAACTTTCTATATTCCTCATACCAAGGTCCCTGATGAGAAACAAACTTCACGGCTTCCGGCGTATGATAATTCATATATTTCATATACCTGGCACAAGCTTCGCGCCGGATCTGCAATGCCGGATTGAGTTCTTTCAACCGTTCACAAAAGGCATCCATACTCAATACACATCGCAACACCACGGTAGAGCGTGCAGACAGAGCAGGAGATCCCTTGAATACCTCGGGATAGTTCTGAAACATTCTTTCGGCTATCCCCCGGTGTTGCCTCACACCCAAAGGGGTCAAATCTCCCCCATGTCCCTCGGCATCTTCCCACACCAACGCCATTCTTTTGCGAACATCTTCTCCCAAAGCGGTCAAAACTCCAGCTTGATGTGCCTTCTCGAAAATATCAACCACTGTTTTATAATCCTGTTCCGATTGAATCCACCTTGAACCGTGTCGTGCATAATGACTGATATAAAACGGTTTATACCCTTTAGGCGGAGGAGTCGCGATAGCTTCCTTTACGGGATAAGCATAGTACACTCCTCCCGTCCGGGCTATATCTTCCAATATAGCCTCACGGGTGGACTGAGCAAAACCATTCAGATGAATTCCACACAAACAGACAGACAGGACAATATATTTAAAAAGCGCCATCGTTTTCATGCTTATTAATTATATCCCTCGTTCTGACCAAATTCATCCGGATTCAAGATAGAGTCCAGAAACATCTGAGGAATAGGACGCCATGCATGATGCGGTTGAATCAATGGAATGTCCGGATTATGAGCTTTCACATATTCTACTAATTTTCCGGTTCTTTTCAAATCAAACCAGCGCATGAATTCGCCGCAATACTCACGTGCTCTTTCTTCCAAAATAAAGTCGATCGTCATCTTGTCCACTCCTACCTCCATTTCAGCTTCCTTGCCCGGTACAGCCGCACGTTTGCGTATATCATTGATACGTGCTTTAGCTATCTCCTTATTTCCTCCGGACTTCATTATCTCACATTCGGCAACAATGAAATACATTTCGGGCAAACGCATGGTAATCACATCATTTGCACCTACCTGCGAATTGGTAGGCAAGCCTTTGTTTTCAAAATTCGCATCTTCGTACTTTAGCAATGTCGGGAAGTGAATGTTAAAGTTGGCACTCTTGCTGACACTTCCATCGGCTGCATAGGTATCATCAATATCAACGACAGCATATGGCAAGTTACGTTTGCCAGCAATCTTCTTCTTGGTGAAAAGTAGCGCTGTTTCTCCCGGCTGAATAACCTGACCAATCATAGATGACGGTTTTTCAAAATAGTCCAACTGATCCTTAGTCCAGGCATAAGCTTGGGGTGTATTCAGTTTATACTCTTCACGGAACCAAGCATTATAACGAGCATCTATATCCTCATTATACAATTCCAATAAATAACGGGTAGGCATCATCGCCATACTACCCGACTTGGCATTCTTATCATTTCCATATTCATAATCCTGTACCATACCTGCTCTTGCCGAATAACTGGCATGGAAATACATATGCATACGGTTCGGGTTTTTAGCCTGCATATTCAATGATGACTCAGTAGAGTGGGTCACAACGAACATAGCCTCTTTATTCGTTTTATTATTATCCGGATCAAAAACTTCGGCAGGTGTATTATACAAAGACACCTTCAATGCGCTCTGGTTATCAATCACATATTGAGCCGCATCCTCAGCGATTTTATAATATTTATCTTTGTCTGCCTGACTGTCACAATAGGAAACCCGTGTCAGTGCGATGCGCGCTAACAAGCCGTATGCTGCTTTTGAGGTCGCACGACCTACATCTTTAACAGGATAAGGATCAACGGGCAGATTATCCACCGCATTTTGCGCATCAGTCAGCATTAAATCATATAAATCTTCATAGCTGCTGCGATAACAATTCATTGAAAGACTTTCGGCAGAAGTTTCTTTGGTCCTAAGATCCACGTTACCGTAAATTTCAACCAAATGCCAATAAGCGTAAGCACGCATGAAACTTAATTCACCAAAACGGATATCTCTCAGTTTCTTGTCTTTGAATTCCACTTGGTCAATCCGTTCCAAACCGGCATTACAGTCGTTTATAATTTCATACAGACGATTCCACGTGTTCTTAATCTGACCAACCGAAGCCGTCAATTCTTCATATTTAGACATCTGACGACCATAACCGCAATTGGCAATATTGATCCAAAGATCGCCACCACCGTTCAGCAATAACACAAAATCTTCACGTCCATAAAACTGACCGCCCCAAAAAGCATAAGCCGAATTGACAAGGGCCTCAAAACCGGCCTGTTCTTTGTACACGTTATCCGGGGTACTTCCGGCAGGATTGTATTCCTCCAAATCACATGATTGCATGCCCAATAACAGAGCAGCACATGCTACAAACATATATTTTTTACCGTATTTCATAATAGTTATTTCTTTTTTATCTGTTAGAAATCAAGATTCAAACCAAATATAAACTGACGCTGCAACGGAGCTTTTGCTGACCCTCCGCGTTCTGCATCGTAATCCTGAATCAAATGATTCTTGGCAAAAGAGAAGAGATTATTGGCGGTGACATATGCACGAAGTTTGGACACGCCCAATTTTGAAGTCAACGATTTGGGGAATGTATACCCCAGTGATACAGTCTTGATCTTCCAATACGAACCATCAATGTAATTCAAAGTCTGATAACCCAGATAGTTATAGAAATTGGTCTGAGCCGGTCGCGGAAAATCATTGGACGGATTCTCCGGCGTCCAATAGTTCAAGTAAGCAGGGAAGTTACCTTTTCCCTGAGGATCATAAGAACCGGTCAGCTCATAATCAATCATCTGCCCCCAACGAGCGATAATATATACGTTCAAATCAAAGTTCTTATAACTAAAGTTGTTGTTGAATCCACCTGTCCATTTCGGTGACTGGCTACCCAGGTAAGTTTCATCCTTATCATCAATAATATAGTCACCATTCAAGTCTCTCAGTTTGATATCACCCGGTTTGAAGGGTTGTGTCTTCTTTGAATCTTTAAAATATTTAGCTGCTTCTTCAGCCTCATTTTCCTGCCAGATTCCCTCATTAATAAAATGATAGAATGATTTCAAAGGACGTCCAATCAACAAACTAGTCGTAATATGCGAATCTGATCCAATGATGTCTTTGCCATCAATCAGATCGGTAATCTCTTCATGATTGGCAGCAAAAGTAAGAGTGGAGTTCCATTTAAAGTTTTTGTTATCCACATTGACGGTATTTACCGATATTTCTATACCACGGTTCATGGTTGCACCGATATTTTGATACATCTTGAACGGAGTTGCGTTACTACCACCCATAGAAGTAGGCAAAGTACGGGGCAACAGGATATCAGTAGTCTTTGTCTGGTATAAATCGACAACAGCCGAAATACGGTTATTGAACAAACCGATATCAAAACCTAGATCCCAGGTATTGGACATCTCCCAGCCTACATTCTCATTACCTACATATTCATTGTATATATAATAGGTATAGCCATTATCCTGGAAAGCAGAGTTGGTTTTCGGAGTCAAGCCCGACTGAGTTCCGTAGGCCATGATACCCGAGTTACCTGTCTTACCCCAACTTAAGCGCAACTTCAAGTTGCTCAGAGCTTCCACATTCTTCATGAACGCTTCATCACTAATGCGCCATGCAGCAGCTACAGAAGGGAAATTTGCCCATTTATTACCTTTAGACAAACGTGAGTCACCATCCCAACGATTAGAAACCGTCAACATATAACGGCCTTTATAACTATAGTTGAAGCGCAAAGCATACGAGAAAGTCTGGTGCTGTATATAATCCGATCCAATGACATAAGAGCTTTTGTCATTGGCACCCAGATTATGCCATAAGTATGAATCAACCAACTGGCCCTCTCCTTGCGCATTCACTGATGTATATTTGGATTGTGTCCACGAAGTCAATGCAGTGGCACCAAAAGTATGATCTTTGACGGTTTTGTTATAACTGATAATATTATCCCAATTCACAAAACTCTTTTCGGAAGATTTGATTTTGGACAGTGACGTTGAATTCTGTCCCAAACGGTCAATAGAACTGGCCCCTTCAAAATCCTGCTTACGATAAAAAGCATAATTGGTTCCTAAATTAGAACGGAAAGTCAATCCTTCAACAGGAGTAAAATCCAAATACCCATTAGCTATCAAATTTGTTTTCAGCACATGATGTCTTGCAGCCACTTCAGATGCCTCATCCACCAACGGACTCACCTGTCCATTCTTTCCTAATGGATATTCTACCACTTTACCGTCTTCATCGTATGCTTTACCAAGAGGCGCATTAGTAGCAGCGCGCCATAGCACATTCTCGGCACGCTCATCTTGTGCATAATGAGTGACCTGTGTAGTAGCTCCTACTTTTACGGTCTTGCCTAACTTGTGCTCAATGTTCATACGCAAGTTGTACTTATCCATTTTATCATTTTTGAAAGAACCCTTTTCCTGATAATATCCGGCAGACAACATCGCGGTGGTCTTTTCCGTACCTCCTGACGCTGTAACCTGATGGCTTTGAACAAGCCCTGTATGAAGCACCTCATCTATCCAGTCAGTCCACTCACCGTTCTGAATGGCCTGCCATTCCTCCACAGTGAAAAGTTTCTGGTCATCGGCGGTAGAATTCCACTGACCGCCAGTACGAGCAGCTTCACGACGCACCTGCATATAGTCTTCCCCACTCAGCATATCAGGATATTGCGCCCACCCGTTTACACCAAAATAACCATTATAAGAAAACTTTGTTTTGCCTTGCGCACCTTTCTTGGTTGTTATAATGATTACCCCATTAGCACCTTGTGAACCATAAATTGCCGTAGAAGAAGCATCCTTCAACACCTCAATAGACTCAATATCAGCCGGAGCAATATCCGAGAAATCACCTCCCTGCATACCATCAATGATAAACAGCGGAGCATTGGCAACATTGTTACCAAACTCATCTTTCACATCGGACAGTGAACGCTGGCCGCGAATATTAATGGTTACACCCGAAGTAGCCTTACCTGAATTACGTACAATATCCAAACCCGGAACCTGCCCCTGCAATGCTTCCATGGCATTAGATGCCGGTGATTTTACAATATCAGCCGCCTTCACTGAAGCAATAGAACCTGTAAGGTCACGTTTCTTCATCACGCCATAACCTACAACGACTACTTCATCCAAAGCCTGCGTATCGGCCTCCATTTTAATGTTCAGCTGATTGCTTTTTCCCACCGTTATATCCTGTGTCTTATATCCTATATAAGATATGACAAGAATATTCTTACCTGAAGGAACTTCCAAAGAATAATTACCGTCAAAATCGGTAATCGTACCCACCGTTGTACCTTTCACCAGTACGGATACACCAATTAACGGTTCCCCTGTGTCATCTATGATTTTACCTGTGACAGTACGTCCTTGCTGGACAGACTGAACCAATTCACCGGCAACAGGGTCACTTGCATTTGCATAAGAAAATGCAGACGGCATACATAATGCTGCCGATAACCCTAAAATAATGGGAGTACGTCTGATATTACTTTCCCAATTTTGTTTCGGACTTTTTTTCATGCTTTTCATTTCTGTTATAATAGTTAACAAGATTTATTTTATCATATCTATTCAAATGACGCATATAAAAAACTCCTGTACTCAAAATTAATTATAAAAATACGTTAAATAAAAAGTATATTTTCTTTCATTTAGTATTTCTTTTTAACCGAATCACAAATCTAAATTTATAAATGCCTGATTTTAGCCGATAAGATTCTAATATAGGCAAGCCCCATGAATTATCTCCCCCAACTTCCATTCGTGCACAATTTATACTTACTGTAGTGTTACTATGAGGCTTCAATTCAAAGCCATGTTCCGATTATTTATAAGATCTACTGATTATAAGCAATCTCAATCGGTTATTTAAGGTTTCATAAATTAAAAGGAATCATACAAATAACTCTATACAAATCAATATAAATAGAATATAATCAATTTCATCACAGTAATTATAATAGGTAGTAACAAATCGATATACGACTACCAATACAATGGAATGAAAAAAAATTGTCTTGCCTCTTTACAAATAGAGACAAGACAATTATTCTACTATAAAAGTTTTAAATTATCAACATCCAGGATTTTGATATTCAGCACCATTAGATATAGTTGCAGTAAATGTTGTAGAGATAGGTCGTAATGCATAATTAGGATTAAAGAACTGAGCCAAGTCCGGATGTGTTTCCTCCCAATAATTTGAACTCTTAAACATGCCGGTACGTTTCAAATCATAGAAACGACTGTTTTCGTCACAAAGTTCACACACTCTTTCAGCAAGAAAAATACGTACAGTAACACTCATAGAAATTGCACTGAACAAGATGCGAGTTTAGCCTATTTAATTAGCAAAATATAGATCATCGATGGGCCAGCCATTGCCATTAAAATTACCCAACGGTTTCGAGTTCAACGCAACTCTATACCCCCTTCCTAGTTTGGAGAATATACCGGAATTCCCCATCCAACGGGAGGATAGGTGGTATTGAAGTATTCAAAAGTGATCTCTCCCCCTTTTACAAAGTCAAATTTAAGATCTTCTTCTACGCCGTCCATTTCGGCGGTTGCCTCAGCATAGTAGCTACCGGGCAACAAATCGTACCGAGCTGTAAATTCTTCACCAGTAAATAACGTACCATATCCAGGGGATATTTCTGTTAAATCTTGTACCTGTGACCAATCCAAATTGTATAAATTAACATTAAAAGCCCCCATTGGTCTATGATTAGATAAATTACGTATGGTAATTTTAAGGAGATATGGTATTTGAGGAGCAAGAGCGGCATAAGAATCAAGCAAACCATATCCCATTTGGTTATTTGAAGTAGCAAATGCAGCTAGTGTTTGAAAAGTATATGGATAAACTGAAGATGTGATTTTCTGTGCTGTTTTCTCAATGCGATATCTTACTTCCGAAGCTGTCAAAGCAGGATATTTGGAAAGTACCATCGCTGCAACACCAGTCACTTGAGGAGCAGCGAAAGATGTACCGGACCCCATAACAGTGGTATTATCTGGATAAAGAGAATAAACATTCTCTCCGGGGGCAACAATATCTAATTGATTCCCGTAATTGCTGAAGGATGCTCTATTGCCATTTTGATCAATTGCCCCGACAACAATAATTCTCGAATCCGAGTTGGCAGGATAACTTATAGCCCCACCACCATTTCCGGAAGCAAAAACTACAACACAACCATTGTCAAGAGCACTTTTTATGGCCTCTCCAACCAATGTACTGTCATACTGCCATGAACAATTGATTACTTTTGCCCCATTATTCACTGCATATTCTATAGCCCTTGTCATTGTAATATCCGAAGATATTATGCCCCCCAAATTATTTACCGCAAAACTAATAGGAAGAATGGTTGTACCATAAGCAATTCCTGCAACACCTTGGCTATTATTAGGAATTGCACCTATAAATCCAGCAACCATTGTACCGTGAGCCCCCCTTACACGATTCGGAGTAGTTTGGGTGACAGCATCCCAACCAGGCAATACATTGTAAAGATCTCTATGGCTTACGTCCACTCCAGTATCAATAATGGCAACAATAACATCCGATGAACCTTGTGATATAATTGTTCGTGATTTACAATAATTGACATGGACATATGATTTTGTCAAATTATTACCAAGATGCCACAAAGAACCAGCCTCAAACAGAGGCTCATTGATACAATCCACATTACCTGCTCCCGAAAGACTAGGACTGGCAAATTCGAATAAACCGCTTTCATAAAAGAGATTTGCCATTTCCAGAGCATTTCTTTTGGAAAGATTAGTGCAAGCCAAATAATAACATCCTTGAAGAAATTCATCCGCACCTATTAATTCTACGGCATTTTCTTTTGCCAACTCTTTTAGTATAGAGAGGTTTGTCTCAGATTTTAATTTAACATAAAACAGATTTGTTATTCCTATTTCATTTCCATTTTTCATTTTGTAATAAGGTGCCCAATAAAAGGCATCTGACAAAACAGAAGAAACTCTATTGTAATCACCTTGAATGGTTGTAACTTTTAAATCTGTAAATTTTATCGTATTAGAATTTGCTTTTTTAGTACTTGGATATACACACTTACCCCATTCCTTTATACCTTCAAATTCCAAATTAGCTCTCGCGATTTTTTCTGAAAAAATATTTGCATCTGAAGCATAATACATTATTTGATATTTTCCTTCTACTTTTTGAACAGGTATTTTTTCTTTTTCAAGCCAATAATAATCAGAATAACTCATCTTGGAATCTACCGAACGTGTAATAGTAGAATTTTCAAAATTTAATTCATCTGATATGAAATCAGTACAGCCTCCAACGATGATTGTCAACAATAAGAGGGGGAAAAAAATATTTTTAAATCGTGTCATACTTTATATATTTACATTATAAAATTATTCTATTGTTTCCCCAACTAGAAGTCGTGAACAATACTTATTTCTGTGATTATAAAACTGCAAAATCAATTACATATAACAATAACCATCGACACACGGTACACAAAAGGTTTCACAAATGTCTCCTAAGAAACATCTGTGAAGCCCTCTATCATCGTTTTTTTAATTAATATCCGTTCGTTCCATATTCATCAGCATTATCTATCTGACTCAGGAAGTCATAAGAAATAGGACGCAGATAATGTTTTTGGGTAAATGATTTAGCAGCTCTTGGATTACCAATAGCCAAACGGCTCTCAAACGCCTTATGACGTTTTAATAAAGCCCAACGACCATATTCTCCACATAACTCACGAGCATACTCATCAAAAATATCATTTTCCGATGCTGTAGTCAACTTCATATGTGATTCAAAGTCATCAGCATTACGACAAGCCCGTTTACGAAGAACATTCAAATAAGTTGCCGCTTTCGCCCCATCACCCAGTTGTTGATTTGCCTCTGCCGCAATTAAATAAACTTCAGCCATACGCATAATCATGATATCACCGCACTTATATTGCAAATTACTTCCATTAAAAGCACCATCATAATTCCAATTATACTTGGACAGAGCAGGATACATCATAAATGAATTTGTTCCATCAAAACTTGCTTCTTTATACTTACCTTCCACATCAAACAAATCATCAATATTAATACAGAAATAAGCACGTTTTGCTTTATCAGTATCAGACAACTTATCTTTACTCAAATAAATAGAAAAGCGGTCTTCGTCTTCAGTTAGTGGATAAGGATGTACATATACATTCTTTACATCTACCAAATGAGCTATATCGCCCGAATGATCTCCTTTAGGCCACATTTTAGCAGGATACTGATTACCGGCACCATTAGATGTAGGTATATAAGTAGCATCTACATAAGGATAAATTTTCTTACCTATATGTTCACTGCTGATACCATATTTAGAACAAATATCCGCTGTTAACTCCACTGTTTTCTTCCCATAGGTAATTCCCCAATTGGTTTGTTCCATTGAAAAATCACCAAAAGCAGTAACAAATGAATTCTCCCAGCGCTTATCATAATCAGCATCAAAACAATCTATCAGATATTTAGACGGAGCCAAAATATTGTTATTCACACGACCTAAATAATAATTGCCTTTATCATTTGTCTTATAAATTTCACTCAATTTAGAAGGATTAGGGAAGAAAAATGAAAAAATATTTGTTTGTTTTCCCACTTTACAAGAAGGATCATAAGGATTTGGACCGGCAGCAACAAACAGAGCTTCTTTATTCTTACGGTTATTAGCTTGCGCCCAAACATCCTCTACATCATCATACAAATAAGCCCCATAGGCAGAAGCATTATTGATCAAATCCTCTGAAACTTCTTTTGCACGTTGCCAATAAGAAACACCATTTTCACTCAAGCCTTCACCGGCACCTTGTGCATATACACGCGCCAACAGACCTAAAGCTGTTTTTTTGGTACAACGAGCATAATTATCTTCATAAGGCGTTACTTCTAGCTTTTCTGCCGCAAACTTCAAGTCCTCTACAATTTGAGCATAGATTTCTTCTATAGAATTACGTTGCGGACGCGTGTTTATTCCTTTTGCCTCTTCCAAATTCAACGTAATATTTCCATAATGAGTAACCAATACTGAATAATAAAAGGCACGAAGGCAACGGGCTTCAGCCACCAGCCTTTCAATAACTTTCGGATCACTACCATCACCTTTCACCTCAACTGCCCTATTAATAACCGCATTACAATTATTAATCATTGAATACGCATACTTAAATGAAGTATTAGGATACTGAGTATTGGGTGCAAGACCTTCATAATAGAAAACTTCCTGAGCCCATGTCTTGTTCATAGAAGTGATCCAAGTATCAGTACCACCTTCACACAAAGCCAAGAACTCAAAATTAAACATATATCCCGATAAAGTCTGATAGCAATAAGATTGCATACCTTTCCATCCATCAAAAGTAGAAAGAGTTTCATCAGCCTCTACCATAGTGGGGTTATACTCGTCCAACGAACAAGCATGGAAAGAAGTCATCAAGCAAGCTCCTAAAACAACTTTGCTAAATATATTTTTCATTGTTATATACTACTTAATTATTAAAAATTTAGAATGATAAATTCACACCGAATACCATCTGTTTAGTTAAAGGATAATCCAAACTTCCATTCATTTCCGGATCATAATCTTTTAACAAATGACTTTTAGCCACTACCAAAGGATTAGTGATTGTTGCATAAAAACGGCATTTCCCGATTCCAGCTTTCTGCAACCAATTTGTCGGCAATGTATATCCTAATGTAATATTTTTAATTTTAAAAAACGAACCATCAACATAAGACAAAGCTGCACTTCCTACATAGTTTGTAAGACTTCTGTTGGCATAAATTGCAGGAAAATCATTTGAAGGATTTGTTTCAGTCCAGTAATTAAAATATTCAGGGAAATTACGAACGCCACTCGGATCATAACGACCTAACATATTGTACTTGATCATTTGTCCCCAACGCATATACATGAATACACTTAAATCAAAGTTCTTATAAGTAAATGTATTTTAAAATCCCATGGTCCAATCAGGAGCATTATGACCTAAAACTTGATAATCCTTGTTACTAGGAGTATATTTATTTGTAGAATCATAATAAGTTTTTTCTCCATTATCATTTACTTTATAATATTTACCTTCCGCTTCTCTCTCCATTCCTGGAATATTAATCTTCAAATCTCCTGGTTTCGCACCAAATACAGCCGCATCCTTCTCTTCACCAAGCTGCCATACGCCATCCAATTTATAATGATAGAAAGAATTCACAGGATGTCCTTTTGACAAAGAATAACCAGTATTTCCATTAGAAATGTTATCAGAGGTTCCATCAATTAAAGAAAGAATTTTTTCTTTATTGTATGTAAATGTCACTGTAGAGTTCCACTTAAAGTCCTTTGTTTCAATATTACGTGTATTAATCGCAAATTCGACACCTGTATTTTTAGTTTCACAAATATTTTGGTTTACAAAATAATATTCTGTCGGACTAAACGCACCATTTGTTACAGGAAGGTTTCTCGACCAAATAACTCCTTTTGTTTTTGTAATGTAAAAATCACCGGTAAAATCAATACGTCCATTTAGGAAAGAAGCATCTACACCCACATTAGTATTGTAAGATTTCTCCCACGCCAAATCCGGATTCGTATAATTTTTCGAGAATGAATATACATTTTGCAATTCACCTCCTAAAGCCATTCCAAAATAATCAAGGCTTGCAATAGAAGTATATGGATCAATAGCAGCAGTACCGGTCACGCCATAACCAACACGCAACTTCAAGTTACTCAACCAGTTTTGTGTGCCTGCCATGAATTTCTCATCTGACATTCTCCATCCAAGTGAGAAAGCAGGGAATGTATCCCAACGGTTCTCTGGGTTCAATCGTGAAGAGCCATCATGACGTACTGAAGCTGAGAACAAGTATTTACCCATATAAGAATAGTTCACACGTCCTACAAAGCCCATTCCTTTTGACATGTTATACAATGAAGAATTGCTGGAATTCTTAGAACCAACATCCATATTATGCCACATATACCGATTGTTTTCGATATTGGTTTGCTTCATATACGCTTCATCATACTGATTATGTTCCCATGAAGTGACACCTGTAACGGTAATATCATGTACATCCTTTACTTTAAAATTATAAGTGATTATGTTCTCCCATTTATAATTATAATTACGCTTATTCGTTATAGTAGCATATACATTGTCATTGGTACCTTTTGAAGCAGGTCCTGAAGAATAATAATATTGATATGATCCTTGACCTTGGAAATAATTATTTCGAGAATAATTTAAGGTAGCTCCCAAACGGGAAATAACAGATAAACCTTTTATCGGAGTAAGTTCGATATAAGGGTTCATGTAAAGTTTAAAATTCTGATCCTGATTTTTATACACTCCACTCTGTGTATTTAGCAAAAGATTAATCATAGTGCTGCCTATTACAGGCTCAACATTAAAATTCCCATTTTCATCTTTAATCTTTCCTAAAGGTTCTGCAGAAAGAGCTGTTTCCAACTTAGCATAAGCTTTATTTCTATGAACATAAGATCCTTGCATATTGGCCCCTATTTTTAACCAATCTCTTACTGTATGATCTATACGGATATTAGTAGAATATACTTTATAATTATCTCCAGTATACTGTCCCTTTTCATCTGAAAAGTTCAAAGAAATATACCCTTTTGTTTTTTCTGTACCACCCGATACTGACAAACTATAGTTTTGGGTATATCCATTCTGCATCAATTCATCTGCCCAATCAATATAATCACCATTCAAGTGTGCCTGATAAGCTTCGGGTGATGCAAAAATACGTTCGTCATCAGCAGCAGAATTCCAGTTTCCTGTTGCTTTATTGGCGTCACGCAAACCTTGAATATAGCTTTCTCCACTGCGCATTTTAGGAGTTTTTGACCAACCATTAAATCCGGCATAAGCATTAAAGTTTACATTAGTTTTTCCTGCTTTTCCACTTTTTGTTGTTATAATGACAACACCATTTGCACCCGCCGCACCATATACAGCCGTAGAAGAAGCATCCTTCAAGACTTCAATAGATTCAATATCATTAGGATTCAAAGTCGAATAATCACCGGGCATGCCGTCAATAATAAAAGTAGGATCACCACTGGCTGTAAACGAACGTGTTCCACGCAATTGCATTTTGACCCCTTCACCTGCCTGGCCTGAAGTACGAGTTATATCCAAACCTGCCACCTTACCTTGCAAAGCCTCCATGGGATTAGAACCCGGATTCTTTGTAATTTCCTCGCTCTTTACAGATACAACAGCACCAGTCAAATCACGTTTCTTCACCGCACCATATCCAATAACCACCACTTCATCCAAAGCTTGTGTATCAGGGTCCATTTTAATATTCATCTGGTTATTCTTACCAATAGTGACTTCTTTTGTCTTATAACCAATATAAGATATCACTAATATATTCTTCCCAGCAGGAACATCCAATGTATAATTACCATCAAAATCAGTGATAGTACCCACAGTAGTACCTTTTACCAATACAGAAACCCCAATCATAGGCTCCCCTAACTCATCCAAAATTTGTCCTGTTACGACTCGTCCTTGCATAACAGACTGAATGGATCTAGTACCCATTCCTTCACTAGCACTCGCATACGAAAATGCAGCAGGCATACATAATGCGACTGATAATCCCAATACCATAGGTGCTTGTTTCATACCACATCCCAAAGTACTCGAATATTTCTTCATGTCTTTTCTCATTTTTCTATGGTTAACAAATTAATTAATAATCCATATGATTTATCTCTAATGTAGTAAAAATACGATGTTTTAGTTTTCTCTCTTCAGATAAAGTCATTACTTCCATCGCTTCATCAGAAACCAATAATACATTCTTGGCCTCTTCAAAGACTTTCAGCAGTTCTGCATGCCCCTTTAAAAGCTTATCCCAATGAAAAGCCATTTCAGGAGCATCATCCAGAACATACTTGATAAAGTCGTCATCCTTCAAAAAGTCTTCTACCTTGCTATACACCTTTTTTGTATCCACGTTACAATCATTTTTCATTATGACGGATAGTGGTTCAAAGTTGTACTCACCTGAAAACTTAAAATATTATCCTACCAATTCCCTTAATCTTGTAATACCTCTATGCATCAAATTTCGTACCGACTGGTAATTCATATCCATAATGGTACAAATATCTTCATATTTCTTCTCTTCTATATAATATAAGGTAAGTGCCTCACGTTGGCGCGGAGATAATTGAGCCAACAAATGTTTTACTTTTATATTTTCAAAACAACTTTTTTCCTTTTCCAAATATTGATTCTCTACATCATCACCTGCTGCAACGGGATTCAGTTCCTCAACAGCGGTTTCCGACATGAACATCCGTCTGCGAAGTTCATCACATAACTTGTTTTTCAAGGAAATGAGGAGGTATGATTTGAAGTTGTCAATGATACCCAATTCAGCCTTCTTTGTATACAATTTTACAAAGACATCATGAATGCAGTCCTTCAACAATTCTTTGTCAGTAGTTAACTTACATCCATAATTAAATAGAAGATTAATATGCATATCATATAATGTAGAGAATGCACTTACATCTCCAGATTGGAAAGCGGTTACCAAGCAAGCTGTCTTATCATTTAAGTTTTGTTCCATCACAGTATACTAATTATAGGTTGTTTTGATGATGATGCAAAACTAGGGAGGATACGCTACTTTTTTAGGTAATATTTGATTATTGGACCGAAAAAACAGATAACCTGCTGAAAAACATATATGCTAAATATTACAGATTTTCATTAAAAAGGAGAACCAAAATAAATCCGGTTCTCCTTCCATGTACTAAATTCTATGAAACCAATAAATACAATCTTTGTTTTTCTCTGCTTTAAGCATATATACATCTTTAATATTCAACCGTTTAGCAATCACTGTTATTACTCCGGTCTTCGGATCAACAGACTTCAATATGTATTTTCCAGGTGATAAATGAACAGGAATATCTGTTGCAGAATGGGAATAAATGATACTTCCAATACCAGATTTTACCAATTTCTGATACTTATTTGTACCAGTATCCTCCATATCCATAGCAGCCGCATCAGTTAAAAAGCTTTCATCAGCAACTGGAACAACCGGGCAAGACCCACTTGCCATGAAGACAGCCCAAGCCATATCCGGATAATTCTGCGCATAGTAAGTAACCGCTTTTTCCGGGAACTTCTTACGATATTCACTCACCGCCCGATAAGCTTCATCAAAAGTAACCTTACCTACTTTCATTTTACGGGCATGCTGACGGGGAGCCAAGTTCTTTCCACCTTCGGGAGCATAAAGACCATCCACTTTATAGTGCCAGTAACGAATATCAATAATGTCAACTAATTTCGCACGCTGCGTATCATTCAGAATGGCATCTTGAACATCCTTTGTCGCACTTAACGCCACAGTTGCTTTCTTACCGGTTTCTTTCTCCCACTCTCCTATCACATCCAGCCAGAATTGTACAAAATGCAACGGACCGGTAAACTCCGCACTGATCAGTTGTACCACATTTGCATCATCGGCAAAATTATCCAAGCATTGGCGAATATACTTTCTATGAAGCTCACGACGTACAGGATGACTGATATCATAAAACATATCCGCTACAAAGATACGTTTGTCACCGGCAAAAGGAACAGGTTCAGGCATATCGGTCTGATTGATATTATTGGCCGACCGCCAAGGACAGTCTACCCAATGTGCTCCCGCTTCCAAGATATTATGCTGGAAGTAATTCTCATGGAAAAGCAAAAGACCTTTTTCCGCCCCTTTTTCGGCAAACTGCTTCAACCGGTTCCAATACCATGCATTGGGACGGTTCAAATCATACTTGCTCAATCCTTCCCAAGCAGTACCTTTTCCACTGCGGGCAAACGGTTGTTCGTAGAATGGTCCCCACACATCTCCATCACGACGACGGACGCGCTCATGATCGTCACGACGACGCTCATACCACAAACCGTAATTATGATCTAAAACCAAAATCTGATTCTTCACCATATAATTCACCGTAGAATCAATTCTATCTGTCAGCCCAAGTCCTTCGCGTCCCGGCACGAAACGGGTAACATGTGGCTTGGCTTTAGACAAGAAGCTGGTCCTCAGTTTCCCATTCCACCAAGGAACCTCCTGTCTGCCGCCTACCAGTAACCGACCATCCACCTGCATACGCCCATTAATAATGGCAAACAGATGATCCTTTTTGTCCTTATATATAGGTGTATTAAACTTTAAATGTTCTAAAGATTTCAGCTTCCCGGAAGACACACAGGCTGTATAGGGTGCTTCCTCAATCCATTTTTGCATAGTAAGACGGGGAGTATAAGCTTCCTTTGCCATCTCCATTGCCGCTTCTACGGTAGGACTGCTGGTTGCGTTGGTAGCCCTGGGAAGAATACGTGCCTGGTCAGAACAATCTTTATTCAAACGTGCCGCCAACTGTGCATAAAACAAGCTGCGGGGATGTACGTGATTATTTGATTCCGCCCATTGGCCGTCACCCGAGAATTGCGCCCAACAACCGTATGCACGGTTTACCGCATCTCTTGCCGGTGAATAACACTCTATCCCGGCAGCTGTACATTGCCAGAAAAGACTGTTGCCTGTATTCCAACCGACACCATTTTTATCCTGTCCCAAATTCTTAAATACCAAATCATGGCCATCAATGTTTACCACATCAAATAATAATCCACAGGCCCAGGAATCAATAGAACCGCTGAATCCTAACGACTCTTCCGAATCACACTGTACAAAAGCATTCGGACCTGCCGCACAAAATCCGGCTGAGAAATCATGAATACCCTGTTTAGAATAACAACGCTGAAAAAGTGTCTGCTGCCCCATAGTATAAAATGTACTGCGACGCATTCCACCTATCTCTGAAACAGGTTCTGTGGATACACAATCTTCTACAGTTGTTTTAGAACCGGTACGCTGTATAATCACAGCACTTCCTGCAAAGTGCTTAAAATTTACCCTGCGTACCCAACAGTTTTCGGCATTTTCTATAGATACCCCCGTCCAGCAATGATCCTCATCTTTAGGATACTTCTTATTATAGTCAGAAGCCAATGTCAGATTCTCCAAACCTGCTTCTGCGATTCTGCCCGGCCAACTATAACGTAACACTTTGACAGTTCCCCATTTATTATCCAAAGCCATTGTCAAAGGAGCATCCAAAGTCAATTGGTTTCCATCCGCCTTACTTACTGACCTATCCCAAACCAAATCCATCTCTCCTTCTTTCCAGCCCAAAGCAGAAATACCTCCGCCAAAAATATCACAACCGACAGAAGCAATCCATTCTTTCGTAGAGGGGCGGACAATCCGGACCCGCTCTCCGGAAACCAGCTGTACATTATTGGTTACCTGAAAAGTACAAGTATTTACAGGAACGTATGATGTCAGTACATCCAAGGTATCCGTAACAGCCAAATCATTCCGTCCTTCAATATAAAGCAAAGCCCCTCTGTCCACTCCCTTTTTCAACAATACGGTCTGTTCCCTGTCACTGCCGCGCAGCACGACTCCCGACACAGAGATACGCAAGCTCTCATTCAATTCAAAAGTTCCTTTATCCAACAAAACAGCCCCACGAAAACCATTTTTATCCAAAGCCAATGAAGATACATAGTCAATGGCACGCTGGATACGAGAGGAATTATCTCCAGGCTGCCATGAAACAAAAACGGCATTCGCCACATCAGGTATAGGCTGTTCCGAATTATGGTAACCGCAAGAAGAATAATCTAGAATACGGTTTCCACGTTCATCAGTCACATAAGTCAGTTTTTCGTCCTTCACCTGTAAAGGAAAGGTTTGCGCAGAAATCCGCGCAAACCCCAAACTTAAAAATCCCAATAATAATAACTTATAATTCATTTTACATCAAGCTTTTACGTTTTGCCAAAGTATCGTGATTGTTCTTTACTTCCGTCCAATCCACTTTCTTTGCAGGATCTATGCCATTAATGTATTTTTCAATGTTAGTATACCCGTCACCATTACAATCTTTCACCGCATCACCCGGATCATTAGGATTGAGTCCGTATCTCACCTCCCAGGCATCCGGCATACCATCACCATCCGTATCAACCACAGGAGTACCTTTATATTCGGGCAAACCACCCACCTGACGAGGATCTGTAATGATACCTTGTTTATAAGAATCAACAGGAAGACGTCTTTTCACATAAGGACTAACGAATTCAGGAGCGTCTTTCACATAAATAGCTTTCCCTGTCTTCACCGTCTTTATCACACGGGTATCCACCGCATCTCTTTTAGGGAAAGTAGCCCCGGCATTTTCCAATACATAATTATAGGCAGTTTTGGCATCCATAATAGTCACATGGGGCATTGAGAAAGGCTCGTTTACACGAATTTGATCTGTAAACTTCCCTGCGTCCGGCATATCGTATACCTGCACGCCGCCATCCCAATTATTCTTTGTCACACGCGCATTGCCTTCCACTACATTTCCGGCAACATACGCTTTACCAAAAGTATCCGGTTTCTTCTTGTCACGGCTCGATTCGGGTTTCACAATCCGGTAGGCAATCGGCTTATCTTTCGGAGTGATAGGACCCGGTTTAAAATAATTATTAATAATATTCAAACGGCTGGTTTCATCTCCTCCGTCAACAGAACGGTTCCACCAATTAAAAGTCACATTGTTTACCAGATTAAAATCCTCATTCATGCCAATGGAACAGTTACGGCTGATATTGGATGCGAACAAGTTACGGCAAAACATACTGTTATGCCCACCTATAGTCGCCCCGAAAGCATGATTGTAACAATCCAAAGCTTCCGAGAAAATAGAGTTCTGAATAGTTATGTTGACAGTAGGAAGCTTCAAACCATGTCCTGTGGAATCACGATGGTATACATGGCGATAAAGAGACATATTCTCATCCAGCCCCCAGCTGCCGGAGCAATGATCGATAATAACATTACCCACACAGTTACCTCCCAAAGCATCATCCCGGAAGAACACATCCTGCGCCCCCCGACGGAAACGCATATGGCGGATAATAATATCATGCGTATCAAGCAAGAAAGAAGCCCCTGTTACACAAACTCCATCCCCCGGAGCTGTCTGACCTGCAATAGTGATATACGGAGCACGGACGTTTATAGGGGTTTTCAGCCGGATAACACCCGAAACATTGAACACAACAATACGCGCACCACCGGTCTCACATGCCTCACGCAACGTTCCGGGCCCACTGTCAGCCAGCGAATTGACCACAATTACTTTTCCTCCACGTCCACCGGGAGTATAGGCCCCTCCCCCTTCTGCCCCGGGAAAGGCAGGTATGTTGCTCTTTATTAAATCCTCAGGTTTGGATGCCCATGGTTTATAAGGACGTCCTTGAGTAGCCTCAGACATTACTACAGGTAATGCTTTCGCCCATGCCTCATCCGATTTCCGGTCTATTTCCTTTTGTTGTTGTTCTCCTCTGATTTTTACCGAATCAGGAATTACAGGATACTGTGCCGCCACAGGCAACACACATGCAGTCAATGCTGCCACTGCAAATAGTTTCTTTAGTTGATTCATTTGGTTGCTAAATTATTATTTTTTCTATAACTTCATAACATAATACTCTGCTTTTAACATGATTCAAACACACATTGCGAATATTTCTATATCAAAGACGGAACAGAAAGCTTGTTGTACTCTCTATCCACACATAAAAAAGAGCTTGACACCGTTTTACCGGGCAAGCTCCTTTTTCTGCTTTTCAATAAACATTAATTTATATCTTTCCTCCACGTGCCTTGATACGTTCATACCAAGCCTTACGTTCTTTCACTAAATCATATCCCCGCTTAGAGAGGTAATTATTAATCCGGCCTTTGTATTTACCGAAAGCAGCATGTTTCTTATTTGAATTTTCAGCATCCATGGCAAATTCACGGGCTTCAACAAGCCATGCCATAATCTGCGCTTTCTCTTCTTCTTTCAAGGTAGGAATCATGTCAACCGTAGCTTTATAAGTTACCATTACCACACCATAAGTCATGCCATCTTTCACTGCATCTATCTGCTTGGCATCCAAATAAAGCGAAAGATCGGCCGGGAAAGCGAAATGAGTGCGGTAAAGTGCCGCATCCTTTTCAGCTTCGGCAGCTTTAACGGCTTCTTGTTTCGCATCGCCCGTCAGGGTTTCTTTTGCCAGCTTCACTTTGGTATCGCGCGTTTCGTATATGTCATTCAGTTTAAAATAACGGTTGGCTATGATAGTTGTCACTTCACGGGCGGCAACGGTATCTGTCAATTCCAGTTTATCTACAATCTTCTGCGAACGTTTCACAATAGATTCCACGTAAGCCGGATCGCGGCCTTCACGGTCCAAATCCACTGCTCCGGCGGTAATGACTACCGCCATGAGCAACAGAAACATTATACCTGACTTTTGTATCATATCCTGTCTTCTTTCCTCCGTTTATTACATCAACTTTCCTTTAGAAGCCAATGTATCATAATTGTTTCTCAAATCAGACCAGTCAATACAATTTCTAGTGCTGATACCATTAATATATTTCTCAATATTTGTATAGCCGTCACCGGTACAGTCCTTATTAGCATCCGAAGGATCATTAGGATTCAAGCCATTTGCCTTTTCCCATTCATCGGGCATGCCGTCACCATCTGTATCCACATACGGAGTTCCTTTGTATTCCGGATAACCACCCATCTGGCGGATATCGGTAATGATACCTTGCTTATAAGAATCTTTCGGCAAGCGGCGATATTTAAACTGTCCGTCTTCTCCCATTGATTTAGGAGCCAGTCCGGTCAAATCACCGTTAGCATCTTTGGCCATCTTTTTATCATAATATGGAATACCTGTTCTCACTTCCTCTATAATACGCTCATCCACGATGTCACGGCAAGGAATGTTGGCACCTGCATTTTTCAGTACAAAATCGTATGCATCATGTGCAGAAGTAATGCGGATGTATGGCATTTCAAAAGGACGGTTGCTACGCATATTCTCCGTATATCCCTCTGTATTCGGCTGAGTTTCAATCTGGATACCACCTGCCCAGTTATCTTCTGTAATGGCAGGATAACCTTCCATAATATTGCCATCGGCATAAACACGACCATATACTTTATGATCCAATTTGCTTCGTCCTGCTTCGGGTTTCAGGATGCGATGCCCCACAGGAGTATCTTTCGGAGTGGCCGGTCCCGGTTTATAATAGTTGTTGATCATATTGAACATAGCAGTATAATCGCCACCGTCCGAAGAACGATGTACCCAGTTGAACACTACATTGTTTACAAAATTGAAAACACCATTCCAACCGATGGAAGGATTACGTCCCGAATTACTTGCCCACAGGTTACGCATAAATGCACAATTCTCACCCCCTAAAGTGCTGCCGAATGCATGATTGTAAGTATCCAGTGCTTTTGCCGAGATAGTATTCTGTATGGTAACATTTACGGTAGGCAGTTTCAGATCTTTTGATTCATATTGTCCTTCGCTGGGATCGTACATATGGCGATAGAAAGAGATGTTCTCATCCAATCCCCAAGTACAAGAGCAATGGTCAATCATGATATTTCCAATCGGGTTGCCTCCGAAAGAATCGTCACGATGCCAGACTTTTGTTTCGCCACGGCGGAAACGCATGTGGCGTACCACTACATCATGCGTGTCTACCCAAAAAGACTCTCCGGCAATACATACCCCGTCACCCGGAGCTGTCTGTCCTGCAATAGTGACGTATGGAGCCCGGACGATAATGGGAGATTCCAATTTAATAATACCTGAAACATTGAAGACAATGATACGTGCTCCACCTGTCTCACAAGCCTCACGGAAAGAACCGGGACCACGATCATTCAAATTAGTCACGGTAATCACCTTACCGCCACGACCGCCGAAACTGTACATACCTCCTCCTTCAGCACCGGGGAAAGCAGGAATTCGTGCCTGCGGCAAATCGTATGGACGGGAAGCCCACGAAATATACGGACGACCTTCTCTCGCTTCTTTCTGTACAACAGGCAATGCTTTTGCCCAGGCTTCGTCAGAGCGGCGACGTTCTTCACTCATCATTTTCTGGTAGGCTTGCTTCGCCTCCTCAGTCAACTGGGGATACTGAGCTCTTGCTACAGGAACAATAAAAGTAGCCATACACAGTCCTAAAAACAATTTTCTTTTCATACTTTATTCTTAAAAAATTATATCTGTGCTATAAGTAAGTTGGAATTTATATTCCGTTCTCTTTTTCTTAACAATTATCTTTTTCAAGACGTGCCTTTCGGGGATATGTACTCAAAAAAGTTCACATTTTCTCTCTTCTTATTCGCGCTTCTAAAACGTATTCAGAAATATGCGAAAAAACTTATGAGAAGTTTCTTTGAGTCTTGTTACAAAATTCAGAGAAATTTGCTACAAGTTGCTCCCTACCTATATTGACTCATATATCACAATTGTACGAAACGCACACACGTTAACACTTTTCGATAAAGAGTAATAAGAATATTACAATTCTAATGTATTTGACATCTTTATTTTAAAGATATTTATTATTCAACAAAAACCTGAATACGAAATGGACGTCCTTCTCCCTCATCTGTAGTTATCCATATAAAAGTATCCGTCATAAACCCAGAAGCTCTCCTAAAATTAATCCTATAACAAGAACAATCCACCTTGAAATCTTCAATTTCCGCAAAAGACTTTTCTTCTATTCTTACAGCATACTGAGGATTATTTTCAATATTATCATATCTATTTACAAATGGCTCATAAGAGTAATTCATATCATAAGTAGGATATTGACTATCAAAATTTCCTCCAGTTTCCCAATCAATATAATGATCCCCTATAGTTGAAGACGCTTGCCATTGTAATGTTCCAGTCATCGGACTAGGAGGTCCACTAGTAAAGTAAGTCTTAAGCGTTTTCAATGTTTGACCAAACTTATCTACAACATATCCTTCCACATCATATCTTATTCCTGCACCTTTCTTAGTATTAAGAATTTCAATATGCTGTCCTTTATAAGTCCTAACAACCTTAGTTACTGTAGTATCCTCATCACTTAAAGATGGTTCGACATAATTTGATGTAACTACCCATTCCATATCAAATGGTTCAGGAACACTATAAGAAATGGGACAAGAATCCTTAAAATGACTTCCGTAAATTTCTTCTTTAACTTCACTAAGCTTATTCATCATCAAAGCCAAATAAGCATCAACCAAGCCATGTCCTATTTTATCATGAGTATTTTGGGGTAATTCCCTACAAGCATTAACCATATTCCAATACACTTTAGAGACTGTAGCTTCAGGATCTAAAGATAGTAATAATGCCGCAATACCTGAAATCATAGGTGCAGCCAAAGAAGTTCCACTCAAAACATCATATTCCCCATTTAATATTGTTGTCAATACATTTACTCCCGGCGCAACAAAATCCAGATTTTTTCCATAATTTGCATCGGAAGCATGCACACCATTTCTGTCAATAGATCCAACAGCTATTACCCCTTCAATATTTGCAGGATATTCCACACTAGATTGTCCTTGATTACCACTAGCGGCAACAACAACACACCCTTTCCCATTTCGTCCTTTTGTCAAAGCATTTTTTATTGCATCAGTCATTTTATCATCAGGATCACATGTCAAAGACATATTAATCACATCTGCTCCATTTTGCCACGCCCAATTTATAGCATTCACCATTTGAGAGTATTTCACACTCCCGTCAAGGTCTAAACTAATAGGCATTATTTCAACGTTAGGTGCTATTCCAACAATACCTATTCCATTATTACGTACAGCACCTATAACTCCAGCACAACACGTCCCATGCTTATCATAAATTCTACTAGGTGAAGTACCAGTCATCGCATCATAACTTAACGATGATATATTATTACTTAAATCCGGATGCGTTTTATCAACTCCTGTGTCTATAATGGCTACTTTTATTTTTTTACCATCTGCCCAATCCCATGCTTTTAAAGCATTAACGTCAATATTATTAGAATTTGACAACCCCCATTGTTGGGAAAAACCTGGATCATTGTATAGAATACTTCGAGAGCCAATGGCTAAATCAGAAACTGTTCCTTTTTCTAATTTGGGTACATTTATCCTTATATACTTTTCTTCTTGCTCCTCACTTTGCAATATCTCATCTTGAATACAAGACGAGAATGAAAACAAACTAACCAAAGCAAAGAAAATCCATTCTTTATTTTTTTTCATAATATTAATTTATTGTTTAATAATCAGTATCCACAGAGCTATACTATTTCATTATCAACAAAGAAGCTCTGTGGACACCAATAATTCTCAAAATCCGAATAAAATATCGGAAAGAAACATTCGCCTATTTCTAACCACTTTCATTCATTTTTTCTTTTTACTTCAAAGGATCAAATG
>NZ_JBCOCI010000034.1:0-48823 GCF_040929485.1 Phocaeicola sp. RTP21198st1_B8_RTP21198_201120
TTATCTGCAAATTCAGTAATGAGAGGACGTGTAAACGCAATAAGGACGTTCAAGGGCTTAGTTGCGGATTTGAGGTTCATATGGAGTTTATACTGAATGGTGTGCTTTCAAAATCTGTATGGTCTTTTCAGAACTTCTTGTGGATGAAAAGAAATTCTTATATTTATTGTTGTCTTTGCGGAATACAGAATTGAGCTGTTCTGCCTTTTCTCCATTATAATACCGAGGAACTGGCTTATTGAGTAGTTGCATTGTTAAGACATTATTAAATTCCTCATTTAGGAGAACGATAAATAAAGGGCATTGCAGCAGCCACTTCAGCATAGGAACTATTCAAAGCCCTTTCAATCCGTCTGTCTATCAGTTTACGTACTTTTTTAAGTTGTTTTTGATATATCATCTCATCTTTTTCGAAAGTTTTGGCATAGGTGCATTCGTCTACTATGATTTTAACTTTTTCATTTGGGGGATACAGGTTCTATGATATGCGATAGGGGTATAAGGTGGTTTTTCTACAAAATCAAAGCTTTATTTTTTTGAGAGCTTTTTTGATTCAAATAAATTAAAAGAAAGCGAGGAAAGAAGTATTCCGGTATGCGGAAACGTCTTTCCTCGCTTGGGAGAAGTTTATCTATATTCTAATATGAAGATATTACTATCTTTTTCATAGGATTAGATAAATTATTAAACTGCTGCATTTACTGTGATTTCTACAGGTACAGTTACATTCACAGTTTCACCCTTGGAATTCTTCACATTTGTGAATGTCAATTTAATGGTAACTTTTGTTGACTGAGAAATCATAGTATCCGCAGTTGTAATCTTGATATCATAACGTGTTACATTCTTCGGATTGTCTGCAGTTCCAATATTAACTGTACGTTCTACAAGTTCTGCACTCTTAATCAAGTTGTTCCCTTCTGTTATCGTTACAGTAGAATTGTTATCTACAGTGTAAGCATCTCCTGCGAAATCTACCAGTTTGTAAGTCAAAGCACCAGAAGCAGCGTTTCTGTAGTCATAAACAGTTACTGACTTGCCAGCACACATTACTGCTACATTACCGATAACGATGTCATCACCCTTAAGAGTAGCGAAGTTAACTTTCAAGTTTTCGATACCATAAGTACGGGATGTATTTTCTCCGCTTGCATTCTTAGCGTAAGAAGTATCAGTTCCCAAGAAGCTAATCTTCAGGTTTTTAATAGTATAAACTGTGTTCTTCTTACCGTCATCCTTTAAGGTTACAACACCATTTTCGATCTTAATCTTGTCATTACCTGTTGCCGGTGCGGCATTTTCTGTAACCAAAGTAGCGTTAGCACCTTTGAAGAAGGTATTCAATGTAATGCTATTTTGCTCTACAACTTTCAATACGCCATTGCTATAGTATTGAGCATCCCATGTAACGTGGCTGTTAATTTCTTCTGCAGTCGGTTTCGCGATAGTAAACGGAATTTCGACAGTCTGACGCAGATTGCCCTTCTTGTCCTTCATTTCGATAACAGCTTTCAATGTACCATTGCCCAAAGTAATACCTGCATATTCTTCATTAAACTGAATCTTCACTTTAGAGAAGTTAGACATATTAACCTTACCATTGTCATTGCTGTTGTTAGCATTCAAAAGAATAGCGGTCTTAAACAATTTGGCTGTTACATCGATTCCGTCTTCTTTTACTGATTCGCCATATTCATTCAGCTCATCCCAAATCAGTTTCACATTGTTTGTGAAGTTTGCCATATCATCATTCCATACCAGACGGTCACCGGCTGTAGGAGCAACTTTTGCAAAGTAAGGAGCAAAGTCTGCAATGATGAATTGGTTAGCAATCTTTTGTCCGGCCGCGTTTGTGTAAGTAGCAACTGCGTTATGAGCTTGTTCTGCTAATATGATTTCAGTTGTTTCAGGAGCTTCTTTACCAAAGGTTACAGTTACAGGGTCACTAATCACAACCATAGCCGTGTTTGTTACCTGGCGAACAGTAAATTTCACTGCTTGACCTTTGATAGTTTCCTTGTATGAGAAAGTCATACCATCAATAGAAATACCATATCTTACAGAGTCAGCTTTGGCTTTATCGTCTGCCATGACCAAATATGAATCGTAGATGTCTCCGGCTTTTTCAGGAACAATTGTTACAGGTTCTCCTATAGATTCAACAGGAATAGTTCTGTCTTCGAATGTAGCACTGTTTTTATTATTAGCTTGCTTCAATTCTACACCATAATTATAAATTGAGCGTACATTTTCGCTAGCAACCAGTGATAGTGCTTTTCCTTTAATGTTTTTCTCATAGGTTTTCATTTCAGCAGGAGTCATATCCTTTAATGAATAAGGAATTGCAAAAACGCCACTTTCTGAAATAGCTCTGCTGTTGCTGATGGCATCATTGGTAGGAACAGGAGTACCGAATACAACCGGAGCTTCGTCACCTTTCGTGTTAACCAACTTAAAGTTCAGTTTAGAGATGTCGTAATTAGAAGGAACGACTTGTACATAAACATAGTCTTGGTTGGCAGTCAACATATATTGCCCCTTAGCTGGCATAGCCTTGCTTCCATCCCATGTAGCTTCTTTAACTTGACCCTCTTTATTTGTGTGCAGACCATTGAAACGATGGTAATTAATGTCTAAATTTTCACCAAGGACTACAATCTGACCTAGATCGGCAGCCATCGGCAGGCGAATCTCCAATGGTTCTTTACCATTTTCATCATAAATCACCAAGATGTTGTAGTTTGGATCTGTAGGATCAGTATAGTAGAAAGGAATATTTGCAGCAGGAGCGGTAGCGCCGGCAAATTCTTCAAATTCTGTACCGTTCCACAAATACCACTTGCCGTTTTCCTTTTTCACTTCAGGCTGAGCATCCTTGCCCGGTTCACCCTGTGCGCCGTCCTGGCCTACAGCTTTAACGGTAGTCTTCTCACCGTTGCATACCCAAAAACCATCTTCCGAGATAGTCCATTCTGTACCTGCAGCACCTGCTTCACCGTCCTTACCGTTGGTAATGGTGTAGCTGCTACCGTCATTGAAAGCAACAGTGAAACCGCCTGTGGCAGGAGTTACAGAAGTAATCCAGTTGGCAGCATTGATTTTTGCTTCCAGGTCTTTGATTTGACTTTCGATGCCATCCACGCGTGAAGTCAGCTCGTCAATGTCATCATCGTAGTCTTTACAAGACACAAATGTTCCTGTTGACGAAACCATTAAGGCTCCGAACAGGATTGCACTTAAAAACTTTTTGTTCATAATAGAAAAACTTTAAATTTATAAATTTAAAAAACTAAAATTGATTATACATATTAATCTCATTATTAATATCTTAGTTCGTTTATTACCTGTAACTCCCGTTTCCTCCTTTCCCGTGACTGATAAGACAAAGGTGACACACCCACAACCTTACTGAAAGCTGAATAGAAAGCACTTTTAGAAGCGAAACCGCAACTACGAGGCAAGTCATTCAATGCACAACGACCGAAACTAAGAAGCTCCTTGGCATATTCCACACGATAGCCGTTCACAAGCTCCTTCAAGTTACAGCCAAAGTATTTGTTTACTACATTACTTAGGTAGGTCTGGTTTGTTTCAAGCAAATCGCTCAGTTTTTTCAGCGAAAGCGAAGTGTCAAGGAATATCTGACGTATCTCAAGCTGGTACAATATAGCTTTATATATACGGCAGTCCACTTTACGAATATTCGCTTCCTTGCCGACAAACTCCTCCTCCCAATGCCGCTGGGCGGCCTTGAAAAGCAAGTTCTTCTGCCGCTCGGAAACGGCGCTACTTCGTTTACGTCTTAGAAATAGATATTCCATCTGCTCTATGTTAATTTCATTCATTCTCATCGCTTCAAAGACATACTTTATCATATAATAAAGGAACTTAAAAACGACATTTTCTATAGATCTCTTACCAAGAGATCTATAGAAAGTAACTAACAAACAATATATCAACATATTATATCCTATTTCAAATAGGATAAAGGAGTATAAAAATGGACTTGGAAGCTTATTTTTTATATAAATTCCTATTTTTTTTGCCAAAAATGTATTAGTTCTCAAAACTTTGCTTATTTTTGCACAGAAAATGTATATCTCTTGGTAAGAGATATACAAATAAGCATATATAAAAGAAGGAAATAATCAATTGTTAATCAATTGATTACTATCACAAAAAAGAGATTCTCTCCTTAAAAAAGATTCACCGAAATAATTTGAACAAACTCTTTGAACGGAAATCGGTCAACAAGTTTCAGGCATCAAGCCAACTTAATCACTTTACGAAGTCAATTTCTCCAGAAAAGAACTTAAAGAAACATTATTTCCTGAGCCGATAAACCGGTAATCTGGGCAATTTACATCAAATGCAATACCGCCCTGTTTCATTTTTAGCATTCTTCCTTACGACCTGTTTCAAATCCTTCCTAAAGACCTTTTTCGAGTTCCTCTTTAGGGTCCTCCTCACGTCCTTTCTTCAATTGAGTAGACATTACGCTATACCAATCACGGAAGCTCTTCAAATTTTCCCAATGTTCACCAAACTCCCTAGAGGTGAATTTCGCAATCTCGGCAGCCTCGAAAAAACGGTCGAATACACGGCTCTGCAACGCACACAGACGCTCAAGAAGGGAAGATAGATTACGCAGAACGAACAGGCATTTGTCAAACATGCCCTCCACCTTATCTTCCTTCTTGTTGAACTTCAGGATTTCAAGAAAAAAGAACTTAAAGATAAGAAAAAAAATACTTAAGAGAAAAAGGATTTAGCATAAGTATAAACACAAATAAAGTTGCTTTGAACCATACATCAAAGCAACTTTCATAAAAGCCGGAACGAATGAAAACATTCCTTATTTTTTCTCTTCTTCGACAGAAGACAGTGGCGTACTGTTCTCTTTATAAGCAGCAAATCCTTTCACCTTTGTCCGTTCCTTATTAACACTTTCCGAAGCGGCACTACCCAGTTGCTGCAAATTTTGCTTGATAGCATCGTGAGTAACAAAGAAATGATCGAGCATAGCTTTCAGATATTCGTCCAACTGGCCTTCTTTGGGAGTAAAGACCGTATGGCACTTGGAATGAAGCCCCACGTTTTTCTCATCCTCATCCGCCGTAAAGACAGTGGTCACCAACGAATCCACATTGACCAGATTGACAATCTCTTTTAAGTAAGGTAAAGCCGGATTATCCACACTGATAGACGCCCACCACGGATTCCATATCATGATGAACCGGGCCTCATCCTCCACCGCAATATAAAAATCATCACCTTGATATTTAAAGACAATATGTCCTTCCTCATTGGTTTCCGGCTGACAGCCTATCTTTTTGAGCACAGCTATAACCAGCTCTTCCGTACCGATATCCTCCAAGTCTTCCTTTGTCATACGGTCCAAACGGTCTCTACGTTTTTTACGCTCATGACGGATGCGAAGAACTAAAAATGCAAGCGGCCACAATGCCAATGCAATAACAGCGATTAGAATGGTGAGGTCGGTCATATCTGTTTGCGATTTAAGGGTTCAACATCAAAATACAGATAGTTGCTACACTATGCTAAACAAATATAGCAATTATAATCTTAAAAACATCTATTTCCATCGATTTATTTCAAGTGTTTCTTTATCCAACGCAAATGCCCGTATTCTGTGTCTTCAGAAGTCCAGTGCTCGTTGACTGGAGTAATCAACGCCTCTTTCGGACAGTTCAGTACATTATAGACAATGTAACTGGTAGTAGGAGGACAAGTATTGTCATTGAATCCCCATGTCATATAAACAGGAACAGTAATCTGTTTGGCAAAATTCACCACATCATAATATGCAAGGGTCTTCATCTTGGCAGGTGTATCCATATCTACCGTATTCTTAAAAAGATGAGGATATCCCCCGGCACGGCCGGCTTTGTAACCTGCCATATCACTTAAAGCGGGATGGTTTGCCACACATGCCGTAACACGCTTGTCAAGTCCTGCCGTAATCAAAGCCAAAGCTCCCCCTTGGCTCCCCCCCTGCACAATAACATTTTTACCATCCCATTCAGGTAATGAAGTCAGCAAATCAATACTGCGGACACAAGCCAGATAAACCCGTTTCATATAATAATTTTCACGGCTATCCAAGCCGTTTACCAAATAACCGTTTTCCCGACTGCTGAAAGCGCGGCTTATCTCGCCGAAAGTATCCTCATCCAACTCCGGATTCAATCCGTGGATTTCTATCTCAAAGCGGATACAGCCTTCTTCCGCATAATATTTATGCCGCATAGGCCCTTTGATCGTCTTGATGCCAGCCCCTGGAGGACACAGTACTACCGGATACTTTCCTTCCGCTTTAGGATAGAACAGATAACCATAAATACACTGGTTCTGCTTATTCAGCTGAAGCCTGATCAAGTAACAGTCCATTTTGTCCGTAGAATATTTCTTTACATACTCTTTGGTATAAGTCAGAGGGAACTGAGCCGCTTCCGCCTTAGTCTTATTCCAGAATTCATTAAAATCAGAAGGCAACTGGGTATAGGGTTGAAGCTTCTCAGGAGAGAAACCGACTTTGATATGGTGGGAATAAGTTTTACCTCCTACTTTAGCCGTCAGACGACAATCACGGAAACCTGGCTCTTTCATTGTCCCCATAGAAATAACCGCTTTTCCATTCTTCAGTTTTACAGTTCCCTTGGTATCCGAAGGCATCATGTCGCCTCCCAGCTCATATAAAACCTCCACACCATCTTGCGGAACACCATATTTATAGAACTGAACCTCAATCTTCGCTTTCTCGCCTGTCTTGTACAACCAGTCGACATGATCGGGTACAGTTACCCAAAGCACATCACTCCGATAAGGATAATTTTCGGCCGCTACTGAAAGAACGAACAAGACAGCCCCAATAAGCATGCTTAAAAATCTGTTTTTCATTGTAATTCTATTTAATAGTTCTAAAAATCAGTATTAAATCTACGTAACTCCGCACGCAAGGCACGAGCTCTCCCTCCTGTCATACTATCCAGCAACTCCCAAAAACGAGGGCCGTGATTCATTTCCTTGGTATGAGACAATTCGTGTAACAGTACATAATCCATCAAATGGGGAGGCAACAACATCAAATAACAGGAAAGATTGATACTGCCTGTTCCCGAACAACTTCCCCATCTTCCCTTGCTGCCGGTAATCTTCACACGTTTAAATGGCAAATGATACAGTTCGGACAAAGCGGATAAAAGAGGTGGCAGATATTCTTGAGCATTTTTCTTCATGGCACGGATGATGGCATTACGTACCAGCCTTTGTACTTCAGGTAAAGAAAAATCCACATTCCGCGGACAGATAATCTTGACTCCCTCCTCGGTAAAACGTACGGAAAAGCAAGTAAAGTTACCTTGCTCCAGCCATAAACGGAAACAGGGAGTATGAATACGAAAATTTAAATCAATCGGTTTCTTACTCACTTTCCTCCAGTCCTCCAACAGACGTTGCTTGTATTGCTCCACCACCTCCAGCACTTTGCTGCTTAAACTATAAGGAGGAACAGTAACATGCAGTCCGTCGGGCTTTACCCGCATAGTAACATTACGCGCCAGCTTGTGTGTACGCACTATAATACGGTCAAAATCTTTATCCGGAAGTACTCTTTTAGTTGCCATACGGATACAAAGATACAGCTTTCCAATAAAAAAAGGCAGAGATTTGCAACTTTCCAGGAATCTTCACCGTCTAATTAACAGAAACCAATTAAATATATATATTACCATGAGAACAAAAACTATTTATTTTTTCAGTCTTTTTCTGGCAATCACAATGATGACAGGCTGTTTCCACATATCATCAGGTCCGAAACCCAGCAAGAGTAAAATGACCAAAAAATATAGCGTAACTCCTTTCAATAAGATAGAGAACAAAGCACCTGCTAACATTGTCTTTACTCAAGGGAATGTGACCAAAGTAGAAGCCGACGGTCCGGATAATTACATCCCCCAACTCATTGTCATGGTCAAAGACAGTACGCTGAGTATCAGTATGGATAAAGACAAATTCAAAAACTTCAAGAGTTCAAAAATCAATATCTCAATTACCAGTCCGGTCTTATGTAGTATCAAGCAAAGAGGTGTAGGAAGTATTTATCTGAAAGACAGCGTGAAAGTAACAGATCTTTCTATCAGTGCTGAAGGTGTGGGGAGTATTGAAGCAAATGCATTAATGGCACGTTCCATCAAAGTATCCCAAGAAGGAGTAGGCAGTATCAATTTAAAGGGGCAGGCCGGTCATGCGACATATTATTTGGAAGGAGTAGGTAGCCTGAAAGCAAAAGACATGATTGTTTCTGATGTTGTAGTTGAACAAAACGGTGTGGGAAGTGTTTCTTGTTATGCATCCGGGACGATAAATATCAGTGCCCAGGGAGTAGGAAGTGTAAACTACTACGGTGACCCTCAGGTTACCGGACTAAAAAAATCCGGAATTGGAAGCGTTAAGAGCAAATAACTCATTTCATAACTCTCTCTTTACATTAAATTATCTACCAAGCAAAAAAGGATTACTGCTCACGCGGTAATCCTTTTTAAAATTATTTAGTTAGTTAATTTAAAATTTGAGAGAATTGAAACTTCACAGCCTCGAATTAAAAAGTTGTTTTAATAAGCACTAACTATCATATTTATATAAAAGCAAATGAAAATGTTCTAGTTTGTTTTCCCTGTACCGGTATCATCAACGGTAATCTTTGCCACCGTATCTGTAGGCAATACAGGTTCGTATGCCACTTGGGGGTCGGTAGTAGAATTCTGATACTCATCGTGTACCGATACCGTATCACTATCACCACCTTCCATAGTGTGTTGCATCACTGTACCCATAAGAAACAACACGGCAATCATTGCAGCCGCTTTAAACAGAGGCATAAAGCGCGTACGCATAGTCAGACGTTGTGCTTTTACCACCGGTCTTTCTATCCGGGTCAGAATTCTGGTATCAAAATCATCTCCCAAACCTTTCTCCTTCTCCACATCCTGATAAGCAAACAACTGCTTGTACCGGAGTAAATGAGCAGGCACTTCCTTCTGACGAAAGAATGAACGTAATATTTGCTCTTCCTCCAATGAAGTTTCGCAATTCCAATAACGTTCCAAAAGCTGTTCAATATATTTATAATCCATAATCCTCTATTTCAGTGTATCTTTGTTTTATTTTCTGCCGGGCACGGAAAAGGGTTACTTTCACCTGTTCTTCCGTAATCTGCAAAATATCTGCAATCTCTTTATAACTCTTTCCTTCAACATCCCTCAACTGCATAATTGTACGCTGCCTTTCGGGAAGCTCATTGACCAGACGGTGAACCAACTGTATTTGTTCGTTCTGCGCCAACCGATCATAAGGCGTCAATGTATCAGGCATCTCCCGCACTTCAGAGGTCAGTTCCAAATTTTGCGCTTCCATCTTCTGACTGCGGTCAATTGCCAAGTTACGAGCAATGGTCAGGCAATATGCCTCAATGGATTCAAACTGCGGCCATTCATCCCGCTTGTTCCATACTCTGATCATCGTATCCTGCACCACATCCTCCGCTTCAGCACTATTCAGCGTAATACGAAGCGCCAACCTGTAGAGTTTGTCTTTCAGGGGCAGAATATCGTTTCGGAAACTGATCTCTCGCATTGCTCTGTAATAATGACGGGTGAGTTACACTAAAGTTACACTCACCCGCCTGTTTTTTTGAATTATTTTTTAATTACGGTTCCACTTCCTTCACTAATGGCTGATGCTAAGGTTATTACCACCTGACTGACGCCTGCATCAATAGCAGAAAAAGAATTTTCCAGCTTAGGAATCATCCCTCCTTGAATGATACCTTGCGCTACAAATTCTTTAAACTCCTCAGGAGTAATGACAGGAATTACACTGTCATCATCATTCTCGTCACGCAATACACCCTTTTTCTCAAAACAATAAACCAATGTCACATCAAACAAGGAGGCCAATGCTTTAGCGGTTTCTCCGGCAATGGTATCAGCATTGGTATTCAGCATGCTTCCTTTGCCGTCATGGGTCAATGGAGCCATAACAGGCACAATGCCCTGACGGATCAATGCCGCCAAAAAATTGGCATTTACTTTCTCTACATCACCAACAAAGCCATAGTCCACGTCTTTTACCGGACGCTTTACTGAACAGATCACATTCATATCAGCTCCGGTCAGTCCAATGGCATTCACACCTTTTGCCTGAAGACCGGCTACGATACTCTTGTTCACCAGTCCGCCATATACCATGGTTACCACTTTCAGCGTTTCTGCATCCGTAATGCGGCGACCATTCACCATCTTGCTTTCAATCCCTAGTTGTGCCGCCAGTCTGGTAGCAGAGCGCCCGCCACCGTGTACCAACAACTTATAACCTCCTATAGCAGAAAAATCAGCCAATAACTGATTAAGTGTAGACTCTTCCTCTACAATTTTTCCACCTACTTTTATGATAGTCAATTTCTCTTTCATGTTATTATTCCAAATAAGTATATCCGTACAACCCGGAACGATAATTAGAGAGGAATTCTTTTCCTTCCTCTACAGAAATTCGTCCTTCTTTTACTGATTTGGTCACCCACGTTTCCAGTGTACGCACCAGTTTCTTCGGATTATACTGTACATAATCCAAAACCTCGGCCACCGTTTCACCATCAATTACCTGATCAATGGAATATCCTTTGTCATCCACCGTGACATGCACCGCATTGGTATCTCCAAACAAATTGTGCATATCACCCAAAATCTCCTGATAAGCACCAACCAGAAACACACCTATATAATAAGCGTCTTTTCCTTTCAACGAATGTACCGGCAGGTCATGCGATACATAACGGGTAGAGATAAAATTGGCAATCTTTCCATCCGAATCACAAGTAATATCCTGCAAGGTAGCATTTCTGTCGGGCTTCTCGTCCAGACGCTGGATAGGCATGATAGGGAATATCTGATCTATCGCCCACGAGTCCGGCAACGACTGGAACAACGAGAAATTACAGAAATATTTATCAGCCAGCAGTTTGTCCAGTTTGCGGAATTCATCGGGCGCATGTTTCAACCCCGAAGCAATCTGATTGATCTCACGGGTCACCGACCAGTACAGACGCTCTATCTGGGCACGGGTCTTCAAATCCACAATACCGTGGCTGAATAAATCAAGTGCTTCCTCACGTATCTGCTGTGCATCGTGCCACGCCTCCACCATACGGCTCTGATTCAGATTATCCCATATCTCATAAAGTTCATGTACCAATTCATGGTCATTTTCACCTACTTCGAAATCCTCATCCATTTCGGGCAAAGTCGCCGTTTCCAGCACCTCGAAAATCAGCACGGAGTGATGGGCAGTCAGTGAACGTCCGCTTTCAGTAATAATATTCGGATGAGGAATTCCATTCTTGTCACTGGCATCTACCAGCGTAGAGATAGAGTCATTCACATACTCCTGAATAGAGTAATTCACACTACTTTCACTATTGGCAGAACGAGTTCCGTCATAATCCACCCCCAAACCACCACCGATATCCACAAATTCCACATTAAATCCCATCACATGCAACTGCACATAGAATTGCGATGCCTCACGCAGAGCAGTCTTGATACGACGTATTTTAGTAACCTGACTGCCGATATGAAAATGAATCAGTTTCAAACAGTCCTTCATGTCTTTCTTTTCCAAAAAGTCAAGCGCTTCCAGCAATTCACTGGATGTCAAGCCAAACTTACTGGCGTCTCCTCCGCTATCTTCCCATTTACCACTTCCCGAAGAAGCCAGCTTGATGCGGATACCTATGTTAGGCCGCACATTCAGCTGCTTTGCCATTTTGGCTATCAGGCGTAATTCATTCATTTTCTCCACCACCAGAAAAATGCGTTTCCCCATCTTCTGTGCCAGCAGAGCCAACTCAATATAACTTTCGTCCTTATATCCGTTACAGATAATCAATGAATCCGAATCTGTATTCACAGCTATCACCGCATGGAGTTCGGGTTTAGAACCGGCTTCCAGTCCCAAATTGAATTTCTTACCATGACTAATGATTTCTTCTACTACAGGACGCATCTGGTTTACCTTGATAGGATAAATGATAAAATTCTGGGCCTTATACCCATACTCATCAGATGCCTGCTTAAAGCAGTTCGCGATTTTTTCAATACGATTATCCAGAATATCCGGAAAACGGACCAGCATAGGAGCTGCCACATCCCGCAATTGCAACTCATCGACCAACTCTTTCAAGTCGACCTCAACGCCGTCCTTACGAGGAGTTACCACTACATGACCTTTGTCATTGATACCAAAGTACGAAGTTCCCCACCCGGTTATGTTGTAGAGTTCTTCCGAATCTTCAATACGCCATTTTCTCATTTCTTCTTCTGTACAAAGAGTGTGTATTTACTATATATAATTATTTATTCAATTGCTTTCTCAAGCTGTCAACAGAGGCTTGAATTTGTTTTTTATCCTCCAGCTCATCAGCTTTAAACAGATGTTTTGCCTTGGAATAAAACGGATGTCTTTTCTGTAACGCCTCACAGATAAAATCCATCAGTTCCTCATCACTTTTATTTGCTAACAATGGACGTTGCTGCTTGGCCACTCTCAGACGGCGAAACAACACAGCAGGTTCCACATCCAGAAATACCGTATCACCACAGTCATTCATATACTCCATGTTATCAAAAAAACAAGGTGTTCCTCCACCGGCCGAAACAACCACATCTTCAAATTCGGCCACCTCATGCAACATTTTCCGTTCCAGTTCCCGGAATCCGTCTTCTCCACGCTCCAAGAACAACTGTTGAACGGTTTTATGGAAACGTTCCTCGATATACCAGTCCAAATCAATGAAATTCAGACTCATTTCACGGGCAAACGCTTTACCTAGAGTCGTTTTGCCCGCACCCATATATCCTATTAGAAATATACGTGTCATTTTTTTGCTTTTGCAGTGCCCTTTACCTTGGGAGCCGCCTTACTTTTAGCGGATTCTTCGGTTTTTTCGGACTCCTCTTCCATATTTACGGTTCCCCTGTTTCTTGAAGCCGCTTTCGTTTTACGGGTTTCCGCCTTGCTTTTCTGCAATTCAATCACCTTAAAACAAGCCTCCAGACTTAAATCCGCCGGTTCTACATTCTCAGGGATCTTATAATTCTTTTTCTGATAGCTGATGTATGGGCCGTAACGTCCGTTCAAGACCTGCATATCAGGGTCAGCATCGAATACTTTAATAAACTTCTTCTCCTGCGCTTCTATCTTATTCTTGATCAGTTCGACCGCTTCATCCAAAGAAATCTCCATCGGGTCCGTTCCTTTAGGAATAGAAACAAACAGTTTGTCATAGCGCACGTATGGTCCGAAACGCCCTACTCCTACCGTCACCGTGTGACCGTCATAATCCCCCAACGTACGGGGAAGCTTGAACGCATCCAACGCTTCTTCCAACGTAATGGTTTCCATAGACAATCCCTTTGCCAACTGCGCAAAACGCGGTTTCTCTTCATCATCGGCAGTACCAATCTGAATAACCGGACCGAAACGACCTATCTTAACCGATACCGGCTTACCGCTTACAGGATCTGTCCCCAATACTCTTTCACCCACCTTATGCTCAGTCTTAGAGTGAATGGTCTTATCTACCAACGGATGGAAACCTTTATAGAAACTGTCCATCATACCAGTCCATTCCTTTTCTCCTTCAGCCACTTCATCGAACTCTTTCTCCACATTCGCTGTAAAGTTAAAGTCCATGATTTCAGGGAAGTATTCCATCAGGAAATCGTTTACCACGATACCGGTATCAGTAGGTAACAACTTGGCCTTTTCATTTCCCGTAATCTCTGTCTTGGTAATTTCCGTAATCTTGCCGCCTTTCAGTTTCAAGGTATCATACGGACGTTTCACACCTTCACTGTTTCCTTTTTCTACATAACCGCGTTGTTGCACAGTAGAAATGGTAGGTGCGTATGTAGATGGACGACCGATGCCCAACTCTTCCAGTTTGCGTACCAGGCTGGCTTCCGTATAACGGGGCGGACATTGGGTAAAGCGTTGAGTTGCCAAAATTTCTTTTCTTATCAGTTTTTCCCCTTTGCTTAGAGGCGGCAACAGACGACCCTCATCCTCCTGCTCATTGTCATCATCATATGATTCCTTATATACACGCAGGAAACCGTCAAAAGTAATCACCTCGCCGGTAGCGATAAATTTCTCGCTGCTGTTACTAATTACAATAGTAGCCGTTGTTTTCTCCAGTTCCGCATCTGCCATCTGTGAAGCGATGGTACGTTTCCAGATCAGTTCATACAATTTCTGTTCCTGACCGGTTCCGCTCACCGTCTCATTCTCCATATAGGTAGGACGGATAGCCTCATGCGCTTCCTGTGCTCCTTTAGTCTTGGTGGCAAACTTACGGACTTTGACATATCTTTCTCCCATCAGGGACAAAATAGTCTGCTTGCTAGTATTCAAAGCCAAATCCGAAAGGTTCACCGAATCCGTACGCATATAAGTAATTTGTCCGTTTTCATACAGACGCTGTGCCACCATCATGGTCTGCGCTACTGTAAATCCCAACTTACGGGCAGCTTCCTGCTGCAACGTAGAAGTAGTAAACGGTGCCGCCGGCGATTTCTTCACAGGGCGGGTTATTATATCTTCAATAGAGAACTGCGCATCCTTACAAGTTTCAAGGAAAGTCTGTGCTTCCTCCTTGGTCTTGAAACGGTTGGACAATTCTGCTTTCACTTCAACTTCATTTCCATCAACATCAGGAACTTCAAACACTGCTGTAACGCGATAAGACGGTTCACTGACAAAAGCATGTACCTCACGTTCACGTTCCACAATCAAACGAACGGCAACAGATTGCACACGTCCGGCAGAAAGAGCAGGCTTTACCTTCTTCCACAATACCGGTGAAAGTTCAAAACCTACAATTCTATCCAGAATACGGCGTGCTTGCTGGGCATTTACCAGATTTACATCAATGTCACGCGGATTTTCGATGGCCTTTAGTATCGCTGTTTTGGTTATCTCGTGGAATACAATGCGCTTGGTCTTCTCAGGGTCCAACCCCAAGACTTCAAACAAGTGCCATGAAATAGCTTCTCCTTCACGATCCTCATCGGATGCAAGCCATACCATATCAGCTTTCTTTGCCTCCGCTTTCAATTCGGCTACCAATTTCTTTTTGTCTGCCGGTATCTCGTAAGTCGGCTCAAACCCATTCTCTACATCGATACTAAACTCCTTCTTTTTCAAATCCCGGATATGCCCGTAACTGGAAAGGACTTTATAATCATTACCCAAGAATTTCTCAATGGTTTTAGCCTTAGCGGGTGACTCAACTATTACTAGATTTTTTTGCATAATACTATGTATTCCATTTTATTTTGGGGCAAAAGTAGAAAAAAAGCAGAAGCACACCTATATAATAAGGTATGTTTCTGCTTTTTTTTCTTAAAAAAGTCCTTTCCGAATGTCTATTTAACTAAAAAACCAGAGAAAGCCCGGCTAGAACATTCAGTTTTTCAGCAGGATAGCCGTACTCATAATAATATTGTTTATTCAACAGATTATTCACACGCCCAAAAACAGACAAGTCTTTCAGGAAGGTATAACTGGCTCCCACACTCAAATTGCTGATATTGCCCAAACCAAAATCCCTGCTGCTATTCCCTTCTTCTATTACATACTCTTTCCTCTGTACATATTCATAGCCCAAATAAACCTTCAATCCTTCAAAAACCTTAGCCTCAGCATAAAAATTCAATTCAAACTTAGGCTTGGTCATTAAATACAGCTCTTCATTTTCATTGTCTGTCTTCCAGCTATAAAATGTACCTTTCAATGAAGCGTCAAACCAGTCCTTATAACCATATTTCAGTTCAGCACCTCCATATGCGGTTTTTGCTTTATCCTGCAAGAAATGAGTAAAATAATACCCGTCCGCATCCACCAGATTGCAAAATAACTCATCTTTACTGATCCGATATCCACCAAAGATATTAAACCACAAACCATTTACCGGAGATGCTTTAAAACCCAATGTAGCATTCAGTGGCACATAGGTAGAAGGCATCCGGGCGTTTAAAGACCAATAAGGTGAAAAAGCATTCAACCGGCGATAATCATTCAGTTCACGCCCTCCCAACGCATGTAAATAAAGCACATAACTATCCGAGAACAAGTATTCGGCTTTCACGTCAGGAGACACATCAATGCCACTGTCCTCCCCCGACTGCCAATCCACATGAGCACCGACACGGACCCGCCAGTCATCACTTTCCAACATATAATAAGGATTCAAACCCAGTGAAGTATAGTTGCCCATTAAACTGTCCGAAGAATAAAACAGATTATCCATCTCGAAACGGATGCCTACCCGTTGCTCATTATCCAGCTTGCCCCATACATCTCCTTCGGTGTGTACAATCTTCTCCTTACCTGTAGATGCATTATCTGAATAATCCAGCGGATATTTGATACCAAAATACTTCAATCCGGTCTGCAAAGTGAATTGCAAAGGAAGCGATTCATCTCTGGAAGAAACACCGATGTGAAAATCGCCTAAAGTATGATGCTGTTTATCAGTAGCTCTGGCAGAAGCCGTATGCGCTTCGGAATCAGGCATATAGTTAAACACTTGTGATTGCAGGCCGCCACCTAAATTCAAAGTTACCTTGCTGAAATCATGAGAATAGTCCAAACGGAACTCAGTAGAATAAAAACGTGATTTCCAATCCTCAGCATTCCAATGCTTCAGCTTTCCGTTCATGCCATCCAGAGATGCTCCGACTTTCAGGCGGTCCTTTCCGGTGATATCCCACAGATACCCAGCCTTAAAATCCACATTCCCATAATTTCCATATCCGGCACGGACATACCCACGTTTCGCGCGGTTCATAGCCCATTCACGGGTTATAGGAGACATACTTTCATACGTCCAGGCCAAAACAGGGCGCAAGGCTGTAGCATATTCTATGCCTTTCTTCATTACAGCTGGCTCCTCCACCTTAGGCAGGACATTAATCTTTGAGGCATCCATGATATTGGGATTATACTCATTCTCTACCACCACAGTGCGGTTCAACGTACTATCTTGCTGCGCATATGCAACAGACAGAGGCAAAAAAGCCAATATAATGGACAATTGACAATGGACAATTGACAATTTCTTACTTATCATATTCAGCACTTATTTTTTAATTTTTAATTCTCAGTTTTCAATTTCTCAAGTCTGCTTTCAATCATTCCGGCAATATCATCATCAGCCTGATAGTTCTGCTTCAATGAAAGCAAATATTGTTTAGCATCCAAGTTACGTCCCAACTTCATATACACATCAGCCAATAACACAAAGCTGCGTGCCAGCCAATAGGTATGCGGTGTACTTACCTCGATGTAATTCAGCACCTCCTGCTCCGCCTTATCCGTTTGTCCGCCGTCAAAGTAAATCTGGGCGACTTTATATTTGGCCTCCGCTCCATATACATTACGGGTGTCTTTTGCCAAGATCTTCAGATCTTCCATAGCTCCATCCGTCTTGCCGGCATCCAAATAAGCTTTTGCACGGTAATAATGTGCCTCGTTAGACAATTCCGGCGCCAGTTTAGTATCGGCCAGCAAATCTGTTGCGGTAAAGATAATCTCTTCCTCATTTCCCAGCATATGCGCACTGCGTAACATTCCGGTTTTTGCAAGCTGGCGACGCTCCATAGAAGCAGCTTTATCTTTCAATTGCTTGTAAATATGCAAAGCTTTTTCATAATCCTTCGCCGTATAAGCCATTTCGGCACCCATCAACATGGCATCTTCAGAATATTTGTTGTTGGGATATTCCAATACTTTATCCAAATGCCGAGCTGCACTTTCATAGGCTTTCTGGTTATAGTCTATCAAACCGATATAATAGTTGGCATTCAGGCTGAAAGCACCTTCGGGGAAAGTCTGTAAATAACGGGTAAAGCTGTTGCGGGCTTCGGTGACCTCTCCTCGCATATATACCCTTTCGGCAGCCACATAAGTCAATGAATCACGCTCATTTACATCAAAGTTGGCACCGCCGGGGATAGTTGAAGCAAAGTTGGCATACTCATCCACCTTATTCAAATCAATATAGATAGATTTCAAATCACGCTGCGCCAAACGAGCCTCCTCACTGCCCGGATAACTGGCTATGACCTGCTTATAAGCCTGAATGGCTTCAGGATACTTGTCATCCTGATAGTACAGCAAACCGATCTCGTTAGCTGCCCGCCGTGCGACATTGCTCTCCGGGAATTTCTTCACCAAAATATTGAAACGGGCAATGGCATTGGCATTATCTTCCATCTGCACAAAAGCACGTCCCTGCTCGTAAAGGGCATCATCCATGTATTGTGATTCCGGATAATCCGAAATCAAGCGGTTCAACGTCTGCACTTTTCCATTATAATCACGTTGCAAACCACGTACAAACGCCTCCTGATACAAAGAGTAATCCCCCAGTGACGGATCAATCTCCACCGCACGGGCATAATCCTGACGAGCCTGTTCAAAACGGCGGTCATAGAAGTTACAGTCACCTATACGGTTATAGGCATCTGCCTGCATGGCACGTTCATTGGCACTTCCCCTGCCCACAAAACGGGTAAACCAAGTGCCCGCATTTCCATAATTTTTCTGTTTGAAATAAGTATATCCCAAGTTATAGAGAGCCAGACCGTATTCCTGTCCGTCCTTGCTGGTGGCAAATTCCAGATACAAGCGGTAATCGTTACCCGCCTGCGGAAAACGGTCCAAACGATAATTGGATTCCCCTCTCCAGAAATAAGCGTCCGCCTTTGTCGCCTGATTGTATTGCCCCACAGCAAGCGATTGGTTGAAGAACTCCAGAGCCTCCTGGAAACGAGCATTCGCAAACGCTTGTGTGCCCAGCCGGAACAAAATCTTCTGCTTGGCCTCCATAATACGTGTGCCCGGATGTTCAATCTTTGCTATAGATTTTAAAGCAGCTTCATAACTGCGGGTATTCATATACACTTCTATCAAATAATCATTGACACGCTCCGTATAAGGCGAGTTCGGGAACTCGTTCAGAAAACGCTCAAACACGGTAACCGACTCGGCAAATGGAGAATAAGAGGTTTCATGAATACACAAAGCATAATTATAAAGAGCCTGTTCCTTTACTTTCGGGTCAAAACTGAAATTGGCTGCCTGCTCGAATGCCATGCGTGCCCTGTTCCTCTCCTTCAAGTTCAAATAAGCCAGCCCCATGTGGAGATAAGCATTCTGTGACAAGGCATCATGTACCGAAGCCATTTCCCCCAAAGTAGCGGCAGCCTTGGAATAAACACCAGTATAATAATAACTCATACCGAGTTCATACAAAGGCTTACGCTGCGGGTGGGAGACACTTTCACGGTATCTTTCCAAAGGAGGTATCGCCGCTTGGTAATCATTCAATCCGAAACAAGCCTCTCCCCAAATCCGTTCCATCTGAGGAACATCCTTTTTAGCTGGATATTGCTCCAGATACGCTTTTGCCACAGTACGGGCCTGCTGATAATTTCCTTTCACCAAATAAATCTCTCCTATATAATAAGGAACCAATGCTGCATATACGGCATCATTCTGCAAAGACTGGAAACTTTTCAGCGCCTTGTCATAGCGTTTCTCCACATAATCAATATAAGCCAGATTATAGACAGCGTCATCCTGATACAATGGGCTTACCTCTTTCAGCAAGGTAAACCATACAGCCGCTTCACGCAGATTATCTTCTTTCAGATAAGAGGTGGCCAGACGCATGGCACAATCATCTCTTTCCTTATCAGGCAAAGCCTCCAGATCACACGACCGGAACAGGGCAATGGCCTCCTTGTATTTTCCCTCCATAAAATAAGCAGAGGCAATCAGTGACAGCACCCTGTTTTTATGACGGGAGTCAGGATATTTGTCCAGATAAGCCTGTAACAGTTCCATGCTGTCCCCGCCTTTCAACTCATATTCCCGGCATACCCGGTTATATTCCTTGTCACCTGCCACATCCTTGGGAGTTATCTGCTGCGCCATTCCCTGCAAGGAACAGCCTCCCATCAATGCGGCCATCAATAAGGTTTTTCTTTTCATATCTTATCATTAAAGTTTATGTTCTTTCAAAAAACGCCGGACTCCTTCACGCACAGAATCCAGCCCGAATTCTTCGGGATTCACTTCATCCAACGGAAGCCAGAAAGATTCCGCCACATCATCCATCGCCTTTATCCGACTGGTATCTTTCACTTTACAAAGAAAGAACTGATCCAATGTATGTACCAGAAATCCTGAATAAAGATAAGTGTTGGGCAATGAGAACTGATAAACAGCCTCCTCCACCTGCAAGCCGGTTTCCTCCAGCACCTCGCGTGCCACACCTTCCTCGCCGGTTTCATACATATCAATAAACCCACCGGACAGGTCCAATGTTCCCTTTGCCGGTTCTTTTCCTCTGCGGCACACCAACAACTCATTCTTATCATTCAAGATAAAAGCTACAGTAGCGGCACTGGAATTGAAATAATACACAAAGCCACAATCGGCGCAACGCTTTGATTTCTCATTGTTCACTTCAAAGTGCGGCGAACCACACTTCGGACAATATTTGAATAGTTCCAACGGATGCATAATTACTCCTTTCTAAGTATAGACACCGCAAAGATAGCGCAAATGACAGATAATTCATTAATTAAATCTAAAAGAAGAAAGAGAAAACACAATTCTTAGTACATTTGTTAGCAAAACAAAACGTAAATTCTTACATGGAAATTGCCATTATTATCGCACTTATCTTATTAAACGGGGTATTCGCTATGTCCGAAATCGCCCTGATCTCAGCGCGTAAAAGTAGTTTGTCCAATGATATCCGTCATGGAAGCTCTACAGCGCGTATCGCTTTAAAGCTTGCCAATGACCCGGACAAGTTTTTATCCACCATCCAAATCGGAATCACCCTGATTGGTATATTGACCGGTATTTACTCCGGCGACGTGCTGGCCACCGATTTTGGGAACATACTGACTGACGCCGGCGTACCCGCCACATATGCCTATTTATTGGCTCAAACCCTGATTGTCATTCTGGTCACTTACCTCACTATTATCTTTGGCGAGCTGGTGCCCAAACGCATTGGCATGAGTGCCTCCACCCGTGCTGCCAAGCTATTGGCACGTCCCATGTACTGGCTGTCCGTCATAGCCTCTCCTTTTGTATGGATACTTGCCAAAAGCACTTCACTTATCTTCAACCTGCTGCATATCAACACAGCTGAAGAAAAAGTGACTGAAGAGGAAATCAAATCCATGATAGACGAAGGGACTGAGAACGGCGAAGTGCAGGAAGTGGAACAGGATATTGTGGACCGCGTCTTCTCCCTGGGCGACCGTAGCATCAACACCATCATGACCTATCGCAGCGACATCGTATCCATTGACATAGACATGAACAACAAGCAACTGTATGACATCGTATGCCAACACCTGTACCAAGTTTACCCTGTAACTCAAGGAAACACCCTGGACAACATCATCGGAGTAGTTTACCTGAAAGACCTCTTCGGGAAGCTGAACAGTTGCGAATTCAATCTGCGTGATGTGATCCGTCCGGCACAATACTTCCACGAAAACATGGATGTATATAAAGTATTGGAACAAATACGCCAGCACAACATCAAATACGGATTAATCTGTGATGAATTCGGCAGTCTGCAAGGCATCATCACCATGAAGGACATTCTGGAAGCCCTGGTAGGCACCTTGCCCAGTGACTCGGAAGATCCCGATATCGTTCCCCGCAAGGACGGAAGCTGGCTGATAGACGGGCAATGCTCTTTCTATGACTTTCTGAGTCATTTCGAAATGGAGGATTTATACCCCGATTATAATTACAACACTTTGAGCGGCCTCATCTTGCAACAACTAGGTCACATTCCCAAGACCGGTGAAGCCATGGAATGGAATGACTTCACACTGGAAATAGTCGACATGGACGGAGCCCGGATAGATAAAGTATTAGTAACACTAACCCATAAAAACGAAGAGGACAATTAACATGCTGCAAAGAGATTACATTATGCGGTTGCTTCAACAGTTTTTCGAAGCATTGGAAAAGTTGGTAGAAGAAAGAGATAAAAAGGACGGTCCCGAGCTGCAATTGCAACTTCAAAGCATTTATCGTGCCTACTTCAATCATCCTTCCACCTTCTATTATGATCAGGATGCGGAATATATACTGAACGAGATGGGACAAAACTATGGTGGCGAGGAATTGCTCACGCGCATCGACATGTTATCCGAACTGCTCTATCAGGATGCTTTGTTGAAAGAGTCCGAAGAACAAAAATATTTGTTAAGAAAATCGCTATTCCTGTTGAACTATTTAGATACACATAGCGATACCTTCTCATTTGAAAGAAGAGGGAAAATCGGCGAAATAGAGAAGAAAATAGGTGATTAGCTCCTCTTCTTGCACTTTTTTTCAAAGAAATCCTGTTTTTTCTTGCAAAATAGTAGATAAATTAAAAAGTATTCCTATATTTGCTTACAGATTGATAACATTAAAATCGGTATATTATGGAGAAAATTGATAGTCTCGACAGACAAATTCTAGAAATTATATCCCAAAATGCCCGCATCCCGTTTAAAGATGTCGCAGCAGAATGTGGAGTTTCACGCGCAGCCATTCATCAGCGTGTGCAAAGATTAATTGATTTGGGAGTTATTATCGGTTCAGGATATCATGTGAACCCTAAGAGTTTAGGGTATAGAACCTGTACATACGTAGGAATCAAGCTGGAAAAAGGTTCCATGTACAAAAACGTAGTGGCAGAACTGAAGAAGATTCCCGAAATTGTGGAATGCCATTTCACTACAGGTCCATATACTATGCTGACCAAACTTTACTCTCGTGACAACGAACATTTGATGGACTTGCTGAACTCAAAGATTCAGGAAATTCCCGGTGTTACGGCTACCGAGACCTTGATCTCTCTGGAACAGAGCATCAAAAAAGAAATACCCATTCAAAGCTAAGAAAGAATGGAATGGCTGAATGAATACCATTTAGGCGGTATCGCCATCGGCATTTGTACCTTTTTAATAATCGGTCTTTTCCACCCCATCGTGGTCAAGGCCGAATATTATTGGGGTACACGGTGCTGGTGGATATTTTTGGTACTGGGCATAGCAGGCATTATAGGGACTGTGCTTATCAGTGACATCTTGATTTCCTCTTTATTGGGTGTCTTCTCTTTCTCTTCTTTCTGGACTATCAAGGAGATCTTCGAGCAACGCGAACGTGTGCTGAAAGGTTGGTTTCCGATGAATCCGAAACGGAAACACGAATATGAATAGAAACTATTCTTTCCGGCCAAACCCTTTGCAATTCAATTAAAGGGCTTTTATTTCTTCTTCAGAAAGCCCTGTAGCCTGTACTATGACATCAGATGACACTCTCAAGTTTCGTGCATTCCTCATGCGCTCTTCATAAACGTTTCCGCAATTCTAATATCATACGCATCCCGTGCCTGCAACATATCAAACAAAAATTATTTCACAACTTTATCCCCTGCTCCGTACTCTGCAAACTCTTCTTATTCCTATATTTGAAATTCTTTCCTTGCATATAATTGAACTAAGGCTGAATGGAGGAACCGTGTCTAAAATATACATAAACGGCAGAGAACTTCATGACCGCACAGAATTATCAAGTCTGCAAGCCACGGACATAGAAAATGTTGAAATCCTGCCGGAAGCTGATTTACAATATAATGCCACGACTAAAGGAGGAATCATATATATCTTTGAAAAAAAATGCAGATGGTGGAGGCAATGGTTCACCCTCTTTGCTAGGAGAAATGAGAAAAAGAAATAGTCATTGGGAACGCTTGGGTCTTCCATTAAGCCTTCGGCTTGGGAAATGGAATTTTTACAACAATCTAGTTCTTTCTAATGCAGGAGATCCTTATATCACGGAAAATATAACCCATAACAGCCACCAGAATACCCATATTGTAAACCAGAATATAGACCGTAAAAATATAAGAAGAATCAATGAAACATTCAGTATGTTATATGATATAACTACCCTGCAAAGCATCGGACTTAACTGTATGGTAAAACAAGCTGGAAGCACACTAAAATCTTCTTCTTTTTCCGAAATACAAGAAACAGAAAAGGAATATACCTCTTCCTACCATAGTAAAGGGAAAGGGGATGACAAAATATATCAGGCTAGTTTGAACTATAATTGGAAATCAAAAAACGGAAAGCATACTTTGCGAACAGTTCTTGATTATTTGAGAAGTGACGAAACGAAAGAACTGAATCACCATTATCTTTATCAGTATCCGGAGAAAAACGAAGAGGATAATAAATGTAGCAACACCGGGACTGTTTCTGATTTATGGAAAGCAGAGATAAATTATATCTTCTTGCTCAACAAACATTCCAGGTTGAAATGGGGTGGCGACTATTATAATAACCATACCGGCAACCAAATGTATTACACATATCAGAGTGAAGAAGGATGGCAGAAAGAAGATAAAAGCGGGCTATTTACCTATAAAGGTATAGGTTATGCAGGCTATGCAGAATATGTATGGCAATGGAAGGAATTTACATTAAATGGCGGTATACGGGTACAAGAGGATGAAGTGAAATGTATTTCCAATAACATAGCAGGTGACAAACGCACATATCGCAATCTGTTCCCCTCCATCAAGGTGGGTTACCTTTTCTCTGAAAAGAACCAAGCCTCTTTATCCTATTCAAAAAGAATGGGAAATATCCCTTATAAGAGCATGAATCCGGCTATTGTCTATATCTCTGAATATTCTTATGCTAAAGGGAATCCGGATTTAGTACCTACTACCGAACATCGTATCAGGCTATTGTTGAGTCTGTCAAATACTTGGAGTATAAGCTACGCTTACGCAAAGTGCAAAGATGATTTATTTCCCCTGATCTATCAAGATAAAGACAATCCGATCATCACCTATACTATGCCGACCAATATAGGGAAGTCTTATCGACATGCTTTTTCAATAGGTTTCACTAAGGCCTTGTTCAGCTGGTGGACTACCAATGCCTCCCTTGATGGCGACTACACTAAAGAAGTGTCGCCCAAACAGACCTACCATATAGTCCATTGCTTATTCTTTTGTGACAACAGTCTTCGTTTCACAAATACTTTCGGTGGAAGTTTTAACTTTATGGCAGAAAGAAGAGCACGTAGAAGCGAAACAATATATCACAGTGTATACAATATGAATGCCGGCCTTTACAAATATTTCCTGGATCAAAAGTTCTGCATAAATTTATCAGTTTACGCTATTTTGAATAAAAGAAGAAACCTGACCACAATTACCAATAACAATCTAAGCAGAATAGAAGAAAATAATAAAACCCCTTATCAAGGAGCGTGCTTAAACCTTATATATAAGTTTGACTTTGGCAAGAAAGTAAAGGTAAAACGTGCGGAAAGCATACAGACAACAAGTGATAGTTATTTGCGCAAATAATTATCGAAAAGTCTTTAATTTTAATATGTTGTAAGCGTCTCCGCGATTCTACCTAGTCTGTCTTTTTTCGTTCTTGTATCTTTGCAGCGTATAAAAACGAAGTATTATGGATTTAGAAGAAAGTAGATTTAGAGCCACTTGGAAACGTTTTCTGGAAGTATTGAAAGTAGACCACAATTGTTCTTTAGCCGATGTTTGCCGCAAGCAACATACCACTTTGGGGGATATGAGCTCCTGGATGTCCCGACGGGGCTATAGCGTTAAACAAGCTAGGAAAGATGTGGTTCGTGATTATTATAATGGTGTTGCCCACTCCCGAACGACAACCTCCTCTCCTTCGTTCACTCAAATAGTACCCATCATGTTGTCGGAAGAAGAGTTCAGCCTTTCCGGGATCACAATCACCTTCAATAGAACCGCAGAATGCAACCGAACACACCCCTTGAAAAATACAGGGAACTACTTCCTGATAAATGGGAAAAGGAAAATAGCTAAACAAGGCTAATTAAACTTTTTATTTTACCACACTTATAGAATCGCGGAAACGCTTACTCATATGCAGCTCGCAACATCCTCTATTTTCAGAGCATAACCGTCCTTCCCTACGGTAACTAATTCAATGCGAGTATCCACTGATAAGACCTTCCCCATTTTTGCAATCAAATTATAAAGGCTATGATTTTCCATTATCGCTCCTTCCCATAATTTACTTATTTCATCATGAGATACCATTCTATTATCAGACCGGAGCCTGATGAAAAATCTCTTGCCCACCGGTCTGTTCAAATAACTCCTGTTTCCATCTCTGTAACCGAGAACATACTCGCCGGCATAGAAAATGTAATACCGGAATTATTTCCGTCAAACCCTTCATCAGCACATTACCTACTGATTACAAGCAAGTTATTATGAATAATCCTTCTACGATTTCTTCATAATAACTTCATATTCTTTCAGCCCCGTTCCATCTCCAAAAACGCATCCCGATGTGATGACTGTCCGGCAAAATACTCACATTTCATCAAATGACAACAACCGGACGAATAAGGTGTATCATCCGGTCGAAGTCGTTGTATCTTCCCTTCAAGTAAATTATTTCACTTAAGTGATGATATTGTATCACCTAAGTGATGAACTTTCATCACTAGAGTGCTCAAACTTCATCACTTAAGTGAAACAACTAAATCAAAAGGAAGATATCGTGTAATCAACCGGACGAAACAGCTTGTTATTCAGGATGTTTACGCTTAGTCACTTTTCTCTAAAGCCCCACGAAAAACACTTGCAAAACGCTATTTTACACAGTATCTTTGTTCCAACGGAAACCTAAAACAACAAATAATGAATAAAAAGTTATTAAACAAAGTAATGAAGAAGCTTGCTTCCTCGAATGTAGTGATAAGTCCGACAGTGAAGAGTTCATCTCCCTCATTATCAATGCAGAAGAAACCTGAAATGGAGCAAATACAGCAAAAACTGGAACAATATTTGCTGAGCCGCTACCACTTCCGCTTCAACGTACTGACGGAACAAACGGAATGTTGCAAAAAAGACGCTGACACACCTATATATAAGGTAATAAGCCAACGCACCCTGAACAGCCTGTGTCTGGAAGCCCGTGCACGTCACATCAACTGCTGGGACAAGGATGTAAGCCGGTTCGTGAACTCGGAGCAGATGCCGGACTATCATCCGTTACTTTCCTATATGAACACCCTTCCCGAATGGGACGGCATGGACCGCGTGACGCCACTGGCACAACGCATATCTACGAAAGATTTCTGGGTGAACAGTTTCCACCGCTGGATGCTGGGTGTCACTGCCCAGTGGAGCGGACACATGGCGCGGTGTGCCAACGCCGTAGCTCCCATGCTGGTGAGCAGCGAACAAGGAAGATGCAAATCCACTTTCTGCGAATTGCTGATGCCCGATTCGTTGAAAGACTACTATACGGACAGCTTCGAACTGACCGGACAGGCAGGATGTGAGCAGAAGCTGGCTTTCTTCGGACTGATTAATCTGGATGAGTACGACCGTCTTTCACCACAGAAACTGCCATTGCTGAAAAATCTGATGCAGATGAAAAAACTGGATTTCCGCAAGTCGCACCGCACGTCCTACAGCCATCTGCCCCGGATAGCCTCGTTCATCGGCACCAGCAACCGGAAAGCGCTGCTCACCGACCCCAGCGGAAGCCGCCGTTATTTCTTTGCCGAGGTAAAAGAAAAGATAGACTGCTCGCCACTGGAGCACAAACAGCTTTTCGCCCAACTGAAAGCAGAACTGGACGAGGGAAAGCGTTACTGGTTCTCGGCGGAGGAGGAATCCGAGCTGAAACTGCGCAACCAGGCCTATTATGCCTTGCCCACCGAAGCGGAAATGATTCTCCATTGTTTCAGACTGCCGGAGAAAGGAGAAGACTTCAAACTTTACTCGGCAGTATGCTTGTTCAATATCCTACTGAAACGATATCCGGCAGCCATGCGCGGCATCACGATAAACAAAATGGGAAGAATCATGAATTCCCTGGGAGCGGAACGGATGCATACCACAACAGGAAATATGTATAAACTGGTAGCACTGGCCGGGTAAAAATATCCCTGAAGCTATTATGAAGGAATTTATAATAATTCCTTCATAATAGTCTTCTGTATATCAAAACATTACCCTTCCATGAGGGATTTGAACAATTTTATCGCTTATTCTAATTCCGATGTACCACCATCTTCTTATTCCGGCCGGTAAACCTGCAAAGGCAGTTCACCTTTCAAGGCTCCCAACGCATTATAAGCCAGTGACCCCATCTCGTCTTCACCGGGCATCAACACAACCGGCGCCAGATAATCAATCTGTTCCTTGAGAATCCCTACACAGTAATCACTATGAGCAATGCCTCCCGTCAGAATAATGGCATCCACCTGCCCACGGAGAGTGACATACATGGCCCCTACCTGTTTGGCCACCGTATAGAGCATCGCATCCAATACCCCTTTATAAGGCTCCTCGCCTTCGGAAGCTTTCCGGGCGATAGTCACCACATCATTCATACCCAGATGAGCCGTCAGCCCCCCTTTGCCATTCAGCATCTTTTTAACCTGTTTCAAAGTGTATTTGCCGCTGAAACACAGCTCTGCAAACTGGTCGGCAGGAATCGTTCCGGCACGCTCGGGCGAAAACGGGCCTTCACCGTTCAAGGCATTGTTGACATCAATCACCCGGCCTTTGCAGTGGGCGCCCACCGATATGCCACCTCCCAGATGCACCACAATCAGATTCAAATCTTCATAATGTTTCCCGATGGAAGCGGCATATTTACGCGATACCGCCTTACTGTTCAAGGCATGGAAGATGGAAATGCGCTCTATCTCCGGTATTCCCGTCAAACGGGCTACCGGTTGCAGCTCGTCTACCACTTCGGGATCGGCAATGTAGGCGGGACAATGACATTCCCGGGCAATTTCATCGGCAATCAACGCTCCCAGGTTACAAGCGTGCTCCATCCGGGCGTTCAGCAAATCATGTTTCATCTGTTCGTTAATGACATACACCCCGCCGGGCGTAGGCTTCAACAAACCGCCACGGGCAATGACGGCATCAAAATCCAACGGAATATCCGCCTCGGCAAGCAGTCGCAGTATAAAATTCTTACGGTACTCATACTGTTCGTTGACGTGGTGAAACTCCGACAAGTCATCCGCAGTATGATGGGCCCCTGCCACCCATACCGGCTTTTCATCGATGAAAAGGGCTATTTTGGTAGAAGTAGAGCCCGGATTAATCACAAATATCTTCATAATTTAAAGGTTTTATCCGGCCACGCAGGCCAATGCCAGACTATAATATTTCGAATTACCGGAATCGGCACGCGAAGGAACCACTACAGGAGAAGTAGTGCCTCGCAACATGCCTGCCATGTTGGCGTCACCAAACAACGACACCGTTTTATAGAATGTATTTCCCGACTCGATATTGGGAAAGATAAGCAGATCCGCATGTCCCACCACAGGAGAACTGATTCCCTTCACCTCACCGCTATGCGCATCACATGCCGTCTTCACATCCATGGGACCATCCAAGTACATGTTTCCGTAAACACCGGCAGCCGCACGCTCCTTCAAGGTCACATAGTCCAGCGTATGGGGAAATTTCTCGTTCACTTTTTCCGTACAATGAATCAAGGCTACCCGAGGAGCTTCTATCCCCATGCGCCGGCACACCTCCAGATCATACAGCAACATCGCCTCAAATTGTTCCAAGGTGGGACGGGGAATGACCGCTGCATCCGAGAAGAATAAAAGTTTCTTGTATGTAGGAATCTGTGCTACCGTGATATGACTCAACACATTCCCTTTCGGCAGGATACCATGTTCCTTATTAAGCACGGCCCGCAATAAATTATCCGTATTGATAATCCCTTTCATCAACACGTCCGCATGTCCCTCACGTATCAGCGAAACAGCTTCCTGCGCCGCTTTGTCGGGACTTGTCGCCTCGTATACTTTCACATGGTCCGGATATTGCATCCGGATATATTCCGAATTCAATAAATGGGGCGTATCCGCTACCAATAAGAAATCGGCAAAGCCTTCGTGCAAACTACGGGTTATAACGTATTCGGTATGAGGGTCATTAGGGCAAACAACCACAACCCGTTTCCGTTCTTTCAACGAGCGTAAACGGCTTATCAAGCTGGCGAAGTCCTGTATCGGTTCCATGGTCATTAGATTTTTAGCAAATATGAAAAATAAATCTGAATTTATCCCTATCTTTGCTCAGTTTCTATGAATAATTTAACTTATGAAAACGTTTCAAACATTTGACATTTCAGCCGAGTACGATGCCATACACCGCACATTTCCATGCCACAAGGACGCTCCTGTTATCGGACTTACCGGAAACTTCCAGGAGGGAGCCTGTACTTTACTGGAAGGATATTTCACTTCCATTCTGAAAGCAGGAGGGATTCCTTTCATCATCCCTCCAGTTGACGACACTGACAGTTTGATAAACTCATTGAATGCATTGGATGGCTTACTGCTGACCGGAGGTGCGGATATCAACCCTTTGTTCCTTGGAGAAGAGCCGGTAAAGGAATTACACAGCATCAATCCTCGGAGGGATCGTCAGGAGTTATTGCTTGCCAAACTGGCCGCAGACCGGCAAATACCGATTTTAGGGATATGCCGCGGCATACAGGTGATGAACGCCGCTTTTGGAGGCAGCCTGTATCAGGATATTCATGTACAAATGGAAGGGAAACGGATCAAACACGATCAGGATTTGGGACGGGGGTATGCCTCGCATACGGTTCGGATAGAGAAAGATTCCTTACTTTACAAATTGTTTGAAACAGAAGTTTTGCCGGTCAATTCGTTTCACCACCAGGCGGTAAAAGAGGTTGCGCCGGGTTTCAGGGTAACCGCCCGTTCATCCGACGGAGTCATTGAAGCGATGGAGTCTACCGAATGCAAGTCAATGATGGGAGTGCAATGGCATCCGGAATGTTTCATATTGGAAAACAACACATGCATGATGCCACTATTCGAGTGGTTTATAAGGGAATCTTCTTCTTTCAGAGAAGCCAAAAGACTTCACAGACGCATGATAACGCTGGATTCACATTGCGACACTCCCATGTTCTTCGATCAAGGAATAAATTTTGCCACCCGTGACAAGAAAATCCTGGTAGACCTGCATAAGATGACGGAAGGACATCTGGACGCAACCATCATGGTGGCTTACCTGAAGCAATTGGAACGTACCGATGAAGCCTTATCGGCCGCTACTGCCAAAGCAGACCGCATCCTGAACGAAATAGAGGAGATGGTTGCCAAAAACTGCACAGCCGTAGATATAGCATATACTCCCGCTGATCTGTCCCGTTTGAAAAAAGCAGGGAAAAAGGCTGTCATGCTGGGCATTGAAAACGGATATGCCATTGGCAAGGATATCACGAATGTAGAACGTTTCCGACATCGTGGCGTGGTGTACATGACACTTTGCCACAACGGAAATAATGATATCTGCGGCTCCGCCCGTTATAATGAGGAAGGACTGGGCATAAGCACATTCGGCGAACAGGTGATAAAAGAAATGAACCGTGTGGGAATGATGGTAGATATTTCTCATGCCGGAGAGAAAAGTTTCTACGATGCACTGGAAATCAGCAGAAAACCGATCGTGGCCTCTCACTCTTCGGCCCGTGCCCTTTGCGACCATCCGCGCAATCTGACGGATGACCAATTGAAAGCATTGGCAGCCAAAGGGGGTGTGGCACAGGTATGTATGTATGGCGGATTCCTTCGTAAGAACGGAGAAGCTACCATCAAGGATGCCATCGAGCATCTGAACCACATGGTAAATGTCATGGGCATAGAGCATGTAGGGATAGGAACCGATTTTGACGGTGACGGCGGTATCACAGGCTGTGCTTCGGCATCAGAATTGATAAACTTTACACGCCGGCTGCTGTTGGAAAGATATAGTGAAGAAAGTATCCGCCTGATCTGGGGAGGAAACTTCCTGCGCGTTATGGAAGAAGTACAAAGAAAATAACGTAACTTTGCGGCGCAGATTCTCTATCTTGATAAGGACAATGCACAATATGTACTTAAATAACAAGGAATAAGTATGAAGATAAAAAACGTTTTAGTAATCCCGGTCTTGCTGCTTGTATTGACGGCTGTAGCCTGTGGAAACAGTAAAAGCAGAAACGACCGGACAGAAACCGTAGACAAAGAAGTGATCAAGGCTCCCGAATTCAATGCGGACAGCGCCTACCAGTACATTCAGGTACAAGCTGATTTCGGTCCCCGTGTCCCTAACACGCAGGCGCACAAAGAATGTGGGGAATACCTAGCAGGACAATTGGAAAAATTCGGAGCCAAGGTATACAATCAATATGCTGATTTGATAGCTTATGATGGTACTATACTGAAATCACGCAACATTATCGGCGCTTACAAGCCCGAAAGTAAAAAACGCATCCTGCTTTGCGCCCATTGGGACAGCCGCCCGTATGCCGACAATGATCCCGACCCGAAAAATCACCACACTCCTATTTTAGGAGTAAATGATGGCGCCAGTGGTGTAGGTGTGTTATTGGAAATCGCCCGTCAGATACAGAAAGAACAACCTGCTCTGGGCATAGATATCGTGTTTTTTGATTCGGAGGATTATGGAATTCCTGAATTTTATGACGGTAGATACAAACAAGACACTTGGTGCCTTGGTTCACAATACTGGGCACGTACCCCACATGTTCAGAACTATAATGCACGCTATGGAATCTTGCTGGATATGGTAGGCGGAAAAGATGCCACGTTCTATTATGAAGGTTACTCGGCCCGCACCGCCCGTTCCGAGATGAAGAAGATCTGGAAAAAGGCACATGAGCTGGGATACGGCAAATATTTTGTAAAGGAAGACGGGGGCGAAACAGTAGACGACCATATCTATGTCAACAAACTGGCCCGCATCCCGTGTGTGGATATCATTAATTATGATGCCGGTAATCCGCAAAGTTCTTTCGGCTCTTTCTGGCATACGGTAAATGATACGATGGAGAACATTGACCGTAACACGCTGAAAGCGGTAGGACAGACGGTGATGGATGTGATTTATAATGAGAAATAAATGATAAACTAATGAAAACAATAAACGAACTTCAGGACGAAGTAATAGAAGAGTTCAGTGATTTTGATGACTGGATGGACAAGTATCAACTGCTTATAGACTTAGGTAACGAGCAGGAACCACTCGCCCCCGAATATAAAACAGAACAAAACCTGATAGATGGTTGCCAAAGCCGCGTATGGCTGCAAGCCGATATGGAAGACGGCAAAGTGGTGTTCCAGGCGGAAAGTGACGCCTTGATTGTAAAAGGTATCATTGCCCTGCTCATTAAAGTAGTCAGCGGACATACTCCTGATGAAATATTAAGCAGTGATTTATACTTTATAGAAAAGATAGGTTTGAAAGAACATTTGTCGCCCACCCGTAGCAATGGCTTGTTGGCGATGGTAAAACAGATGCGTATGTATGCGCTGGCTTTCAAGGCAAAAATGGCAAATTAGTGATTAGTGGTTAGTGATTACTAACCACTAAAAATCATCGCCCCAGCCGCTTGGTATCGACATCGGTACGTTTCTTCTCTTTGTATCCGCCGAATTTATAGAGGAATGAAAATGTAAAGCTACGATTGTCCCAATTCATTTCTGTCCGGTTCCGTTGCTGCCCCCACGCCAGCCGGGTGGTCATGTTCGATGTATTAAGAATATCATTTCCTTTCAATATCACCTTCGTCTTTCCATCCGGAGAAGTCCACTGAAGTGAAGTCGAAATATTACAAATAGGACTTAAGTTATACACCCCTTGTATGGCACGTGATTGGTAAAAGCCAGCCAACGTACCTATGATATTCGGTTTTTTCGATAAAATGAATGTGTTTGTGGTATTCAGGATGACGCTGAATTTATACCGGTCGAATGCAATATCATGGAAATGGCTGTTCTTGTCATGAGAGAACAGACCGAAAGCAAAAATGCGCCCGTTCCACCATGTACTCACTTTATAAGAAGCCATAGTCTGTATGGTCCATCTTTTCTGAAAATCATAATTCACAAACTGATTCATCTCCGCCAGACGGTCGGGCAATTGATAAGGAAGCTGCACAAAGTAATCGGGGGTGTAATTGTAATTCACCCCTATCATATATTTATTCTTATACAGATAATTCAAGTCGAGCGAATAATTGGAACTTGGCTTCAGGTCGGGATTTCCATGGGCCTCGGTATAGCTGTCCACATACTGTATAATAGGTTGCAACTGCCAGTAAGCGGGATATTTGCGATTACTGGTGAAGGACATTTGCAAGGTATGACCATCTGCCGGAGTATAAGTTGTGTTTACAGTGGGATACAGCATCCAGCTATGGCGTCCCTCAGCATGATAAAGCTCTGCGGCCAAGGAAACTTCGGCAGAAAACTTCTTCCCAAAACTATGTGAAGCACCGGTGTACATATTCAGAGTATATTCTTTTCGAAGCAGTTTCTCGGAATTATCGGGAGTCAAGGCTCCAGTTTCACCATCCCGATAGAACTGGTAGCTGTTATCGTGTGTGGTAGTATACTTTACACCATAATTGATCTCGGTTCCACCTTGCAAGGAATGAAGCTGGTTGGCATAGAACAACCAGCGGTTGATACGTTGGTTGCTGTCATAATTCAATGTCTGACGGACACTTTGCATATCTTTCTGTAAGAAGGTCTGTGACGGACTGGAGAAAAAAAGGAAATCCATTCCTGCCGAAAGGCCGAAAGAAGATTGATAATCGGCCGTCACATTATGTAACTGGCGGCTGCCGTCATCCGTTTTATCACTGTGGGCTGTTCCACGCATTTTTGTACAGTCCTGTCCATAGCGGTATTGTGTATTGTAAACCACACTCAACAAGTTCTTCTTCCCGAAATCATAATCCGCCCCCAAACGGAGGTTATGCCGGCCGCCATACCCTTTAGCCTCTGTTTTCAAATCCAACTCGTGTACTTCCCCCGCCATAGTGTGCCATGACTGTTTGTCCAATCCGAAAGTGGTATGTTTGAACCCGTATGAATACATCACATCCGCCGAAAAGCGCTGGGAAGTGTAAAGCAAATTTCCACGGCCTGCAATGTCCTCCCTGCGAGACTGTTCATACATAGCCGCTACTTCGCCGGACAAAGCAGGTTTCTGCCCGATATTCGATTTTAGAATCACATTCACCATGGCTCCACGAATCCGGTAACGGGCCGGAGCAGCATACATGATTTCCGCTTTCTCCAAACGACTGACAGGGGTATTTTCGAGTACTGTCCGTAGATCTTCCTTATCCAATGTACTGACCTTTCCGTTTATTACCACCGTTATACCGCGACCGCCCAATGTCAGATTACCGTCTTGTTCCACGATGCCGGGCAGTTCCTTTACCGCCTCGTAGGCGTTATTCACCGGAAGCCGTTCTACCATTCGGGGCAAATCGTAAATCAGTTTTCCCCGTTCTGCTTTTACTACAGGACGTTCACCTTTCACCAACACTTCCGGCAGTTGCTGAAAAAGACTATCCATATAGGTATAATTCACATCGTCCTGCGCCTGTACCGTGAATGTAAACAAGCATAAACAAAAGATAATCACTGTCCTCATCGTCGTTTTATTTTTAAGGTCTATGCAAAGTAAAGGCTAAAAGTGTTCCGTATGTGTTACCACCAGCTTACGAAGTCTTATTTAGTGTTATCAAAAGAAAGAAAATACTTATTTTGTGCCTATTTTTGCCAAACCATGAAGATACCGTTTAAAGCCATAGCCGCATTGATTATCCTTTCGCTGATAGGCGTCTTTGCCTATCAGGCATATTGGTTGACAGGACTATATACCTCGATGAAGAAGGATATGGACAATTGCCTGATAGAAACCTTACAGGTGAGCGACTACAATGAAATGATGGAACGATGCGACTCCGTAAAGCGGAGCAACGCAACCGTAAACGGTTACATTGAATCCAGTATCAATCTGGACAGCAGTGCATTGGTTACCAAGACTGTAGAAACCGAAGCCTTCAAACAGCAAAGAAAATTCGGATTGGAAATAAAAGAACCGGTATCTACCACCATCGACAAGAACGGTACACTGGAACTGCTCACCAAATACTTCCAACGGGGGATTCACAGCCAGCTGGATCTTTTCACGGAAATAAATCTGCATACTTTCGACAGCCTTTTCACAAGGACACTTGCCATGCGCGGCATCATCTATCTGCCTCACCGCATAGAAATTGTGAACTTGCACCGGGACAGTACTCTGGTACAGGGATTCAGCTCACCTCAAAAGTACAAGCCAAGCAAGGAAGCAGTGAGCTATTATTACAATTATGACTTGTACAACAAAATGGCATACCGGTTATGGGTAGAACCGACAAACACCATCGTCCTGCAGCAAATGAAAGGAATACTTTATACTTCTTTCCTTATCATTATTATATTAGGTCTGTCATTCTGGTTTCTTATCCGCATCATCTTAAGGCAGAAAAGCGTAGAAGAAATGAAAGAGGACTTCACGCATAACATTACTCACGAGCTGAAAACTCCGATAGCTGTAGCTTACGCCGCCAACGATGCGCTGCTGAACTTCAACGGAGCAGAGAATCTGACAAAACGACAGAACTATCTTCAGATTATCCAAGCCCAGCTGAAACAGCTCAGCGGACTGGTGGAACAGATCCTTTCCATGAGTATGGAACAACGGAAGAATTTCCGTCTGAACTATGAGCTTGTCGAACTGAGGCCTATGTTGGAAAATCTGATCAGCCAACATAGGCTGAAAGCTGATAAGCCGGCTGAGTTCAAACTTATTATGAAAGAAGACATAATCCTATGCGCAGACCGCTTGCACTTGTACAACGTGATCAGCAACCTGATAGACAATGCTATAAAATATTCCGATGAAAAGGCGTATATTTGCATTTCTGCAACACGCTGTAACGGTTCTTGTAACAGTAGTTGTAACGCTCATGTAACGCTAAAGATTCAAGACAAAGGAATAGGTATCCCTACCGACAAGCAGAAACACCTGTTTAATAAGTTTTATCGGGTTCCTACCGGCAATCTGCATAATGTAAAAGGATATGGACTAGGACTTTATTATGTAAAAACAATGATAGAACAACACAAAGGAACTGTTTCCGTGGAAAGCATCACAGGAAAAGGCAGTACCTTTACACTTCAAATTCCTGAATAAGCAAATGGAGAAGATACGCGTTTTATTAGTAGAGGATGAACAGACACTTGCCATGATTATCAAGGATACGCTGGAAGAACAAGAGTTCATCATCACTACCGCCGGAAATGGCGAAGAAGGCTTAAGGAAGTTCTTTGAACAGAAACCGGATGTGTTGGTGGCTGATGTCATGATGCCCCGTATGGATGGTTTTGAAATGGTACGACGTATCCGCCAGTCCGATAAAGTGACTCCGATCCTCTTTCTCACTGCCCGGTCCGCCATCAATGATGTGGTGGAGGGGTTTGAACTGGGAGCAAATGACTATCTGAAAAAACCGTTTGGAATGCAAGAACTGATTGTACGCCTCAAAGCCTTGATGCACAAAGCTTTTGTAGAAAAGGAAATTACAAATACCTATACCATTGGAGGATATCAGTTCAACTCCGTTACCCAACAGCTTGACTTTGCAGGAAACACACAAGAACTATCCCACCGGGAATCGGAAATATTAAAACGCCTGTGTGAGAACCGGAATGAAGTGGTGAGCAGCCAAAGCATCTTGTTGGAGCTTTGGGGAGATGACAGCTTCTTCAACTCACGCAGCTTGCATGTATTTATTACGAAGTTACGCCATAAACTATCCAAAGACAATAAAATACGGATTGTGAATGTCAGGGGAATAGGCTATAAGTTGATTATAAACTAGCACTTCCTCGCCCTAATCAAAACTTTCCGCTCGTCGGACAAGGTCGTGGCAAAGATATAATCATCTCCTCCCTCCTTCAGTTTCAAGCGTTTGCGAAGTTCCGCTACCGATAATGGAAAGTTACGAATCGTAATATTCGCCTTGTCCATATCCTTCAGAAACGCTTTCAATTCCTTTTTTCCAAAGCCCGATACGGACTCAACCCGGAAACGGCGTCCCGGAAAATCCGGAACCAAAGAAGCAGAGGTATATAAATGGCTGCTGAGGTGAAGTTTCATCACAGGATAGGTTTGTGTAAGGGAACGAAAAGCACCGGCTTTCAGTATAGCAACATTCGGTTCATATAAATAAGTTCCGACTTGATCAGTCAAGGGACAGGCCGATGCCTTTTCCTGCTTCAAGGTAAAGGTGTAATGCTGGCTCTCACCGTTGCCTGCAATATGCTCACAATGGATGCTTATTTCCGATGAAACGGGCTCTTTTTGCAATATCAACAATAACTCCTTACACTCGTTATTCACAGCGACAATGTGCACCGAACGAACTGTTTTCAACTCGTTCAATGCTAATGACATATCCAGCATAGGCGATAATTTCACCATCACCTTCTTTGCCTTGTCAACCAGCAAAGACTCCAAAGCACTTACATCCGGCTCGCAATCAGAGATGGCAACCGTCTTGCCACCGTGTCCGTCTCTTCTGGCAGGGTCTAGAAACAGGCAATCTACCGGAAGCATTTCCTGCAAATAAGCCACCCCATCCCGGTTATGTATCCGGATATGTCCCAACCCCAATAAAGGGAAATTATGCAAAGCCAGCTCACAGAGCTCCGTCTGCCTCTCCACATAATCAGCTTGCTTGAAATTCCGGGAGATAAAACTGCAATCAATACCGAAACCTCCGGTTAAATCGGCAAAAGTATCGCCTTCCAACAAAGAGGCCTTATACAAAGCAGTTGCTTCGGAAGAACATTGCTCCATAGACAAATGAGGAGGATACCACAATGCGGAAACCAGATGCCATGAAGGCAACTTGCGGGCCGCTACCTGCCGTCCGGCAATTTGTGTGACAGCTGCCGCCATGTCTACATCGGGATATTTCTTACTTTGCAAAGCCAGTGTACGCGTATCGTCCTCCCTATGCTCTTCGATGAAATGGAGTGTTTTTGCTGATATTTCCATCCTTTATCTAATTACTTTATAGTTCCGTTTTGCCTCTTCACGACTGCGGAAGTTAAAATGCCACCATTCACTGCGCAAAGGTTTATAACCCACATCCGTCATGACCCGACGCAACAACAAGCGGTTTCTCCGTTCCTGTGCTGTAATGACTCCCTGCTGTACCATTGCCGCCTCAGTATCTATATGGGCTTCCTTGCCCAAATGATCCACCTTGGTTCCCATAGACAAAGGATTTCCTTTTTCATCTGCAATACTTACGTCTACCGCCAAACCATAGTTATGCAATCCTCCTCCCCGAGCCGGATTGGATACATATATATTTTGGGAAGTACCTTTTACCACATTCCACATTTTCTGCTGCACGGACATGGGACGGGCGGCATCATAAATAATCAAAGAATAACCTGGATACAACTCTTTCAACCGCTTTTGCGCTTGCAATAAGGCTTTGGCGGCCTCGGGATGAAGATAAGCCTCCTGCAAATCCTCATAAAGGACTTTCCCGGTAAAATTGTCGGCACGGGTATACATCAAATCTATTTTCAATGTCGGGTCCATCCGGCCTACATTCACCAGTCCCAAGGAGTCAAGATAATGCTCCATCCTGCTTTGCGAGAAAGCGGGACAGAGCATTATCAGCAATGATATAAAAATAAAAACGGGCTTCATCTACAGCGATATCTTGTTTACTATTACAAAACAGACCTCAGTAACTCAGGAATCTCAATATTACAGCATTCCATCTCCTTCAGAATTTTCTTTCCTTCTGCCGTAAGCGAGAAATACATCTGTCGTTTGTCACTATCTCCCAGATTACGCTCTACATAGCCTTTATCTTCCACAGATCTGATGACTTTAGAAGTATTTGAATTAGTAAGGCCTAACAGTTCTGCAATCTCTCCCGAAGACAGGCGTTTCTTCCTGGAGAGACAGCATAACAACATTCCTTCGTTCAGACAAAGGTGATGCACCTTTTCAAACCGGGTTTCAAATTCTGCAATAGCGCGATAGAGGTCTCTTATTTTACATAAAGTTTCCATATTGATGCTTCTTCTTGAATGCTATTGCACAAAATTACTTATTTTTTCAATAAAAACTCATCAATAGCCTTTTTAAAAGATGCTTTGGGCATAGCTCCCTGTGCCATCTCCGGCTTTCCTTCCATGGGGATGAACAGAATGGACGGAATACTCCGTATACCGAATGCGCCTGCCAGTTCCTGTTCTTTCTCTGTATCCACTTTATAAATCACAATCTGTCCATCGTATTCTTTTGCCAATTCATCCAGAATAGGAGCTACCATTTTGCAAGGACCACACCAATCAGCATAGAAATCCACAATAGCCGGTTTGTCACCTTCATATTTCCACTCTTTCGGGTTTTTCTCGAAATTATATACTTTCGCCAAAAAATCAGCTTTAGTCAAATGTATGACTTTTCCATTTCCTTCTGTTGCCATAGTTTCTTCTTTTACAGGGTTATTATTACTGTTTCCTCTGCCGCAAGCTGTAGTGGTAACCAGCATAAGGGCTAGAAAAAATAAAATTGTTTTATTCATACTTATTCCTCCTTCTTTATTTCTTTACGTTCCGGTATAAATGAACTGAGCAATAATCCTCCCATTGCCGCCCCCCAAATGGAACTGTTGACAGGAGAAGAAGTGATAGGGCAAGTTCCCGTGGAACAACCCACATAACGCCAATATAAGTATCCTCCTACCATTCCTGCCACAATGCCAAGCAATGTCCATCCATACCTTCTTATAAACTCTTTTTTCATAATCTTCTCTTTTTATGATTAAAACCAGACTCTGTTACATCATCTTCTTTAATTATTTCCCTAGGAAACTTTTTCCAAATGTATATCATATTTTCCTTTATAACAAATTTCCATAGGAAAATGTTCAAATAATAACTTTCGTTCACGATTCGGTACCTATATTTACATAATATTCAGTAGCAAAAGAAGTCAAATCATTACATAACAGTTATTTTCCACCCTAAGACAGATTCGGATAAGCGTTAATCTATCACATTTTTCATGCTCGGTTTAAAATAAATAGGCTAATAAGATCATTATATTCAATGATTTACTATTTTTGTATTTATAATGCTTAACTAGACAAACACAACTATTATGAAATGTAAATTATGTTTTTTACTAACAGCCATGCTGCTGTATTCATCAGTGCTATACGCACAATTCGGCACTAGCGAACGTTCTATCCTGTCCCTCCAAACAGGGCCTACCTTTTACACCGGAAAACTGATAGGAGTAGCTGGACACTCTTCAAGTTTACGCAATGGCATAGGCTGGTCAGGAAGTTATACTTATCTGATAGGAAACAAGCCTGCCATACGGGTGGGATTCGGAGTACTTTATCAAGGCAGCCGGTATACTAACGACATGCCAAACAGCAGTGATAAAATTCAAACACATTATTTTGCTCCACAGTTCTCCCTGCATTGGCTGAAACAGCAATTCAGCTTGTATTTTACTACCGGAACCGGATATCAGTTATATCAAGATAACAGTACGGTATATGATAAGCCACGGAAAGTATCCATGAATAAATGGGCGGCGAACTTTGGCATAGGTGGAGAATACCGTGCTTTCACCCATTGGGGAGTCAGTGCAAGGATAAACTATATCCTGGCATATTCCGGCGAGTATTCTGTTCGTTATCATGATAAGGAATGGATGGTGCAGCCACACTATCCAATGAAGGGGGCGGACGACATTTCACAATTAGGATTCTCAGTAGGTATCAATTATCATTTTTAAAAATTCAAGCCATGATTAAATATCTTATTACAATAGTATTAACAATCGCATTATGCTGTTCCTGTGATAGAGAAGACTTTTCAGCAGATCCTACCATCATGCCCCCTGCCACTCAAACAGGAGCCAATACCTTTGGTTGCCTGATAGATGGCTGGGTATATACGGGACAGCGCTATGACTCAGATGATAAGGCTTCTTATTATCCTGCCCGCAACGAAGACGAGAAAGCGATAGTCAGCATAGATATCCGAGTGGACAACAATGCTTCCATTTCTTTCAACATCATTGACCCCAAAGAGAAAGACATCACTATTTACAGTATCTCAGAAGGAGCGAGTGACGATCAGACTATCTATACTGATGTTATATTCAAGAATGAGAATAATCAAGAAGAAAAACTGGAAGATGGAATAATCAATATCACCCGTTTCGATTTAAATAACAGAATAATCAGTGGCACTTTCGAGGGAGAAAGAATAAAAGAGGGTCGATTGGATTTAAAGTTCTGATATAGCCAAAAGACTGAAAAAAATATTTTTCATTATCATCAGGTTTACTGTAGGGGCGGAATGTTTCCGTCTGGCACCACAAAGAAGTGTATCCAGGCGAATCCAGTCCACCCCTACGGCAATTGTATTTTCTTGGTTCTATCTTTATTTTATCTTATCATACTGATCATTCGCACTAATTTCCGTATATTTAGGTGCATCAATCATTTCTACCAAAGCACGTAACACAGGCCCTTCACCCATCGGATCATTTTCCTGAGTAGGACGATTATAATAAAATACGGTGGAAGGCATGATACCTGTACCGACACAAATGGCCGTCACATCACCATTCTCTGAAATCTTTGACAACATACCTTTTAATCCCTGCCATGCTACATAAATGAAATCCGGATGCAGCCATCCTTCCTTCACACCTTTAGCTATACCAAATACAAACATGGAAGTACCGGTGATTTCTTCATAAGAATCTGCTTTATCCAATAGCTGATGCCACAAACCGTTTTTCCCTTGATACCGGGCTACCCCACTGGCCTGCATCTGGAAATTCTTTATCACATCATCACGCATGGGGTGATCTTCCGGCATTCTGGCCAGCAAATCGGCTGTCGCCATAAAAATCCATCCATTGGCCCGCGACCAATGCGCCACTCCATGCTCTTTATTATCCGTATGATAGCAATGATAATAAATCTGTTTCTCAGGACACCATAAATACCTTGTATAATTCAATATCTGATTGGCCGCATCATCAAAATACTTCTTTTCACCGGTAACCTCTCCCATTCTAGAAATAAAAGATACCGCCATAAACGCATCATCTGCCCAAACAGTATTTTCATGAGGCCACAAGCGAGCTATGGTTCCATCGGCCAAGCGGGGTTCCGAAACCATAAGATGATGATTTGTTGTTTCAACATATTGTTGGAAAGCCTCATCCGGATGACGCTGGTTCAAAGTTATCAGACTAGCCCCCATAGGACCGTTGTCATCCAAGCGCTTGTTTCTATAAATCATATGCCAAGTAAGACGGGGAACCGCCCTCCATCCTCCTTCACGGAAAGTTTTATCATACAGACGATGAAAATAAGACTGATTAGTCTTGTCAAAAATAAACTTCATATTTTTCAGCACATAATCCTCATATTTCCGGTTCTGTATTTTATCACCCAACTCCATCAAAGCCATATTCGTTACTCCGTTTGTATAATGCCAATTCAAATATTTACTATTGACACGTATATCCGGATTTAAAGCAACATTGTCCAAAGAAGTGTATACTTTACCTGTTTTTACATCTTTGAACTCATAAACCGTAGAAGCAATAATACGATCGGCTATCTTTATAGCCATCTCTTTGGCCACAGTGTTGTCCTGTGCCATTAAGGGGAATAATCCTATCGCAAACAATAAAATGCCTGCACAAGCATAACTTTTAACCATAAAACCTAAATTTAATCTTTTATTTTTATACTAACAATCTCTGTATTCCGTCAAAATAAAAAGTCCGGCCAGCTTTAATATTCTTCAAAGATAAAGTCATCTTTCTATTTCGTACAAATTTCCATCCTGTTTTTTTAAGGTAAAACCCACATTTGCAGTTTTAGAGTATATAATGTGCTCATGATTTTATACTAAGAGAAAGAAATTCTGTTCATGATTCCTATAACAAGAGCAACAAATGTAAAGCTACCTCGTTATCAATACATTAATTATCTCTGTGTAAATTCTGAAGCCAACAACTACCTTGATTAAATTCCAATGTTATCTAAAGCAACGGATTTATACCTGGAGAGTTTACAAATAAAAAAGGCTGTATTCCCTTAGGAATCAGCCTTTTTTATTTGTGGACCAGCCTGGGCTTGAACCAGGGACCTCCAGATTATGAGTCGCAAATAATTGATTTTCAGTAATTTGCTCTTCATTTCTTTTCAGGTTCATACTCCTTGATTTTCAAGCCTAAAGGTAGTATTTCTTTTTCAAATAATCTTTCTTGTTTTCTTCTATTTTCTGAAGATGCGTGCAAATTGCGTGCAATTAGATTTGCACGGTACATATAATTGGACTATTTTATTTCTCTTGATATTGAACTTTTAATAGAGTACAAATTAATATCGTGTTGATAAAATCCTAAAACAATAGCTTCATTGATATTATGTTGATGAGCAAATTGTTTTATTTTCATTTGCATTGCATGTGGAGAAATCATAGAATGTTGTTTTAAGAATGCACTCCATAAGTCTTTGCTAATTAAAGAATACTTGGCGAATTTATTTGCTTCTTCTTCACATTTATTTATTTCAGCTCCTTCGATGGAAATATATTTTTGTTCTCTATTGTTGAAAAGATGCATATAAACATGATATATTTCATGCAATAAAGCAAAGGCATAATTGTCAATTCTGTTTAATCGTAATGTTAATACAATAGTTGGGTTTTCTCCTTGCCAAAAAGAAAATCCATCAATGGGAGTTTTGTCAAATTTGGGCACTATGATAAATTTAATTCCATATCGTGATAGAATTTTTTTTGTTGTATCTATAGTATCCTTATTTATAACAAATAAATGATTTAATTCATCAATAAGATTATTTAAATTGTCGTTACTAAACTTCGTATCACACTGAATTTTCGAACTTTCATAAAAAACATAGTATTTCCATGAAAAAATATTTATAGGCTCACTTTTCAAACGCTCAGATTTCTTAAAATAAGAAACTTCTTTCTCTTGAGAGTATAATGTTATTAGTTCTTCAACAGAGGTAACACCAAAAATTGAATATATAGTTTTTATATTCTCTGATATTTTAGTTCCTATAATATTTAATTTCTCAAAACATTTAATAGAACAATATTGAGAAATGATTTTCCAAATCTCAATATTTCTTTTCCGTTCTATTATTTTTGTATTGATATTTGCTTTGTCTATATCATATTGATTTTGTAATGATAACCAATAAGAAGCGTCTATACTTAAAATTTCCTGTAACAAAACAGCAACTTCAGGAGTTATAGCACGACGCCCCTTTATTATATCATTGAGTACGGAAGTAGGCATACCCATAAATGAAGCTAATTCTTTTTGCTTCATCTCTCTTGCATCTAATTCATCCTTAATGATTTCTCCCGGATGAATTGCTATGCAAGGTACACAATCGTTTAATTTAAATTTAGTCGCCATAATGGTTGGATATTTCTATTAATTCTATATCTGTAATTATCAATGAACTGTCTATGGTAGAACTTTTAAATATTAGCCTCCAACGTCCAGTACATCTAACCGATTCAAAGTCCTTTAAATCTCCTTTTAACCGTTCATAATGCAAACTTCCAATTCTGAATAAATCTTCTATTCGTTTGGCTGCCCTTAAATGATTATATGCTTTTATATAACCTTTAATAACATCCTTAGGAAGTCTTTTGTATCTTTTGTCATTGGTGCAACCCACTTCCAACAACTCTATTAATGCTTCATCTTCTGTATAGATATTCATGCAATTTCATTATCTTTCTGCAAAGATAAGAATTTTATTTTTTGTGATAACAAATTTCATGGTATAAATTATCAAATTTGATAATTATACAGTATTGTATTATACATTAAATAAACGATAGAAAAGACATATTGTTTATTTATAAACGCTTTTTCAAATCATTAATGTACGAATTATTGAGAGGATATTGATTTTCTATTTCTTGAAAATAAGAATTTAGTTTCTTTGATAAAAAGTGTAGTATTATATCATATAATTTGCATCTTTGCTTAAACCTCTTGAAGAAAATATCTAAACTATTCAAAAGGCTTCAAAACGTTTCAAACCCGTCTATATTTCCCTCAAAAAATAGATATATAGATTATTGCAAGCAATTCCACTTGCATGTAATTACTAAAAATCATGTTCAATTATTCTAAAGATGGTGTCGTAGTTTCTACGGTACTGGGTGCACGTACAATCAACAAGGAGGGTAAATATCCTGTTAAAATCAAGGGTTATTATCAGAAGAGGCCAAAATATGATTCCATTGGCATTTGTATGACAAAAGAAGAATGGAACAAGCTGCCGGGCAGTAAATCGTTTGAATACAGAAAAATCAAACAAGCCATTGAAAGCTGTTTTTCTTTAGTCCGGATGAATGTTGAAGCACTGGCAGAAAAGGGAATATTCTCTTTCAATACGCTTAATTTACGTTTGGGAAAGGCAACCGGAGACACTCTAAATAGTGTCATAAGAGCAAAAATTGAGGAATTGAAAAGCGAAGATAGAATCGGAACAATGCAATTCTTCAAATGTACTTTAGTTATGGTTGAAGAAGTTGGAGGAAAAGATATTCCGTTCAGTGCCATTACTGTTGAATGGTTGCAGAAATGTGAGAAACTTTGGTCAAAGACAAGAAGCGTTTCTACAATCGGTATGCACATGAGGAATATTCGTACTTTGATGAATGAAGCAAAGAGAGCCGGAGTTATCAAAGAGTCGCAATACCCATTTGGAAAAGGCTTGTTTGAGATAAAGACCGGTATTAGAAGAAAGAAAGGCTTGACAAAGAAACAGTTGAAAGCTATTTTCGATTATAAGAGCGGAAATGAAACGACTAATAGGTATAAAGACCTTTGGATATTCATTTACTTGTGTAACGGTATCAATCCGACAGACATGCTGAAACTAAAGTTCTCGGATATTGTGGACGGTGAGATATGCTTTGTAAGGCAGAAAACAGAGCGCACAACAAAAAACAGAAAAGAGATACGAGCAACTATTTCAGTACAAATGCAGGCTGTCATTGATAAATGGGGAAATAAGCCTCTACCTGACAATTATATATTTCCATATATGAAAGGGAATGAAACGGCAATTGAAGCTAAAGCCATAACTCGTGATGTAGTAAAACGAATAAACAAGCGTATGAAGTTGATAGGTGAAGAATTGGGAATCGGCAACATTACCACATACACCGCAAGACACTCATACGCAACCGTATTGAAACGAAGCGGAGTCAATATCTCGTATATAAGCGAGTCTTTGGGGCATACCGACTAAGAACTACAGAAGCATATCTGGCGAGCTTTGAGAAAGAAGAGCGAACTAAGAACACCAACCTTTTGACCTCGTTTTTATAGCCTATATAGCTTATATGAGCTGTCTTCTCTCTTTGCCCGGTAATACCTACTCATTAGGATAACCGAGCTTTCTTTGTGCTAAATTACTGGTGCGAGGGCTTAATAATATAGTTAAAATACCCTATTCCCTTATATTCTGACAATATCGTGGATATATGTATTAACCGAAAATTCAATTACTCGGAAAATTATTAATGTCAAAATAAATAAAGTTATGACACGTAAGAAAAGAACCCAAGAAGAACAACCTTTGACTACTGAGGTTGTAGGAGCTAAAAAGAAATCTCCAAAGAAAAAGAAAGCAGTAGAAGAAAAGCCTGTTGTTGTTCAAGAACAGGAAGCGAGCGTAAACGAGCCTACTACCCAAGAAGACGTTGCGGAGAATACTCCAGAAAAAAGAGAGTATACCATTGACGAGCTTATCGATATGTTAGGGCCGGATATTGAGTGCGAGGATGAAACAGAGGTTGAAGATACTTCTTCACCAGAGAAAGAAGATAACGGGGAAGATATATTTGCCACTTTGGATGATTGGACCGAAGATGACGATGAAGAAGAATTTTCAGATGAAATCATTGATATGTTTGATAAAACACTTGAAGAGAAAGGACTCGGTGACGCTTACTTTGAGCGGTTGGAAAGGAATATCAAAGAACATGAGGAAGCTCAAAGGGAACGCGAACTTTATATTGATGAAGTCAAGTGGATATTACTTATTATTACAACGATTGGATTGCTATTGGCAATATCATTAAGAATATGTTTGATGAGGAAGGTAGGGCTTTATTCCATAAGGTTAGTAGTTTTTATCCCAATTATGACTATGATGAAACTGATAGTGAATATTCCGCTATGATAGTGGGGCAGTATCGATATAACAGTGACCGCTTATTTGAAATAGCCGCAAAATACGGGCTCATTCCTCCTATCAAAAAGTGATTTTGAGAATAAAAGGGATAACTATCGGTGTGTAGCTTATCCCTTTTATTTGTATTATACTATCGGTGAAAAACCTCAACCGGTAAGGCAATAGTTATGAAAGAAAGAAACGAGATGAAATGCGATGTAATTTACCGGTGTGTTTCGTTTATCATTGATTATCAGTACTTCTCGGAAGCTGTGTGCAAATTGTGGCTCACCCGATAAACCTGGGGGATTAAGCATACAGCTTTGTAAGTCTGAAAAGAAAGAATTTTATATCCGTTACTC
>NZ_JBCOCI010000035.1:0-48142 GCF_040929485.1 Phocaeicola sp. RTP21198st1_B8_RTP21198_201120
GAGCTAAAGAGGCGTTGCTTTTTGTTTAGCGGGTGCAAAGGTAAGAATATCTTTTAAAAGAACAAATTTTTTCATAGGAAAAATTGTTGGAAATTACCATTTGGTAATTTTTACTCCGAAATAACGCTCTATCTTTGCATCCGCTAAACAAAAAAGTGAAGTTTATGAAGGATAGTATTGATTTTGGTAGTATGGAAATTCCGAAATTGTTTCGGAAATTGCTGATACCTACTGTGCTGGGGATGGTATTTTCGGCTGTGTTTGTGATAACAGATGGTATTTTTGTAGGTCAAGGGATAGGTAGTGACGCATTGGCGGCAGTGAATATTACTGCTCCTTTGTTTTTGATAAGTACAGGTATCGGATTGATGTTTGGTGTTGGTGCATCGGTGGTGGCATCTATTCATTTATCTCAGGGACAGTTGAAAGCTGCCCGTATCAATGTGACGCAGGCTGTTGTGGTTTCTTCTTTGTTTTTGGCTGTGTTGTGGGGAGTGGTATGTTTGTTTGCTCCACAAGTAGCTGTGTGGTTGGGAAGTTCGGAACGACTGTTGCCTTTGGCGGTGGAATATATGTATTGGTTTTTGCCTTTTCTGGTATTTAGTGCTTTACTAAGTTCAGGGATGTTCTTTGTCCGTCTGGATGGTTCTCCTAATTATGCCATGTTGTGTAATGCTATTCCGGCAGTGGTGAACATTCTATTGGATTATGTATTTATTTTTATTTTCAAATGGGGAATGATGGGGGCGGCGCTGGCTACCAGTCTGGGCTATATTTTGGGAGCCGGAATGATTGTAGTTTATTTAAGTCGCAGAAAAAATGTGATTCATTTTTGCCGGGTGAAACTTAGCAAGAAGAGTGTGCGGCTCACTTGGCGCAATGTAAGATATATGTGTCATTTAGGAGCTTCCACCTTTTTGTGCGAGGCGGCCATAGCCTGTATGATGTTTGCAGGTAATTATGTGTTCATTCATTATTTAGGCGAAGATGGAGTGGCTGCTTTCAGTATTGCCTGTTATTTCTTTCCCATTATATTTATGGTATATAATGCTATAGGACAATCGGCTCAACCCATTTTAAGCTATAACTTTGGAGCGGGCGATGCCATGCGGGTACGCTCCGCTTTCCGTCTGGCACTGGGAACGGCCGTGACCTGTGGACTTGTGTTTTTTGCGTTAACAGCTTTGTTCAATCATCAGATTGTGGCTATGTTCATTGATCGTTCTTATCCTGCATACGATATTGCTGTGGCGGGACTGCCTTTGTTTGCGTCTGGCTTTATTTTTTTTGCTGTAAACATTGTTTCCATTGGCTATTTCCAAAGTGTAGAGCGGGCACGTCCGGCTATGATGATTACAGTTTTGCGTGGGTTTGTTTTTATGGTACTTTGTTTATTTGGCTTGCCGTTGCTATTGAAGGTGCCAGGGATATGGCTGGCGGTTCCTTTGGCGGAAATACTTACTTTTTTAGTGATAATGGCGATTTATTATCGTAAACATCAGTGGGTTCGCAGATGATTTTTTACCTTTGTGGTAATTAATCGGGTGGATATATGGATGCATTCATACAGAAGTTTTGTGAGAAATATAGTTTGCCAATAGCTTTGAGCTTGCAGTTGTTGGATAATATGGAGAAGTTCACTTTTCGTAAAGGAGATTTTCTTGTACAGGAAGGCGGGCGGAACTCAAACTTCTATATTGTAAGTAAAGGAATCTGGCGGGGGCATTACCTTAATGACGGGGTAGATGTTTCCGTCTGGTTTGCTTCTGAAGGGGAGGCCATCTTCTCGTCATGGGGATATGTGGAAAATACAGCTTCGTTGGTTTCTATCGAAGCGATGTGTGACAGTGAACTTTATGGTATTTCGAAGGCAAAACTCGAAGTATTATATGCCGAATCTGTTGAACTGGCTAATTTTGGAAGACGATTGTTCGAACAGCAGCTTTTAGGGCTTGAAAGTTGGATGATAACGGGAGGAAGCCCCCGGGCCAAAGAACGTTATCTTACTTTGTTGGAAGAGAATCCGGAACTGTTGCAGTATGTACCTCTGAAGCATATCGCTTCTTATTTATGGATTACCCCACAGTCGTTAAGCCGTATCCGTGCCGAATTGGGGAGAAGGAAAAAAGACCAATGACAATTTTAGCATTTACGGGGTTGGTTTTTTCGTATGGAAACGCATTGCTCTCTTAGCTTTTTCTTGTATGGTTCATCCTTGCCTTGATGGATGGTAGAAAAGTTGGTATCCGATAAATATTTATCTTAAAAGTGTCATTGCATTTTATTTTTGCGTAAGTTTGTAGTGAATCCTAAAAAACTTATGGCAATGATAGATGATATTTTAGAGTTTAACAAGAAATTTGTTGAGAGCAAGGGGTATGAGAAATATATTACCAACAAATATCCTGATAAAAAAATAGCTATTCTTTCTTGTATGGATACCCGATTGACGGAATTGTTACCTGCTGCTTTGGGCATCAAGAATGGTGATGTAAAAATTATCAAGAATGCAGGTGGGGTTATCTCGCATCCGTTTGGTAGTGTAATCCGTAGTCTGATGGTGGCTATTTATGAGTTAGGTGTAAAGGAAGTTATGGTTGTTGCTCATTCTGATTGTGGGGCCTGTCACATGAATAGTAATGAGATGATAGAACACATGAAAGCACGTGGCATCAAGCAGGAAACCATTGATATGATTCGTTTCTGTGGTGTAGATTTTGGAGCATGGTTGGATGGTTTTGAGGATACGGAGAAATCGGTGAAAGGGACTGTACGGGCTATTATGGAGCATCCATTAATACCTGAAGATATTATGGTGAGGGGATTTATTATTGATTCGGTGACGGGTGAACTGACAAAAGTATAAAATGTGAGCTTTTTTATACAATCATGTTCATGTGACTTTGTGCATTATAAGAAAGAGAGGTATTTCTGCCCGATGCAGTATGTACCTCTCTTTTTATGGAAGTCTGTATTTATTTCATGTCTTTTTATTGAGCGAAAGCATGATGATATCCATCCACTTTGTTCCAATTGCCACGGGTAAAGTCGGGTACGGCAACAGGTGCATTTCCGTTTTCTATAGAAAGACGGGTCAAGTCGGCCATACAGCACCATTCTGCTAAATCATAAACGTCCATGTCCAGAGGAAGTCCGTTGCGCAAGCAATATACCAAGCGATAATCCATAATGAAGTCCATCCCTCCATGTCCACCTATTTTCTTTGCTGTTTCTTCTAATTCTTGGTGGATAGGATGTTTGTATTGGCTCATCAAAGTTTCTTTTACTTTTTCGGGAACAGCCGAGTGCATACTCAGATTTTCGTGATCGGGTATGCTGGTGCTGTCAATTTGATCCGGGCGGAAACAATATTGCTCGATGGGATATTTGTTGGCAAAACCTTTGGTACCGGTCAGCTGATACATACGGCTATAGGGACGCGGATTCATTACATCATGTTGTATGTGGATGGTTTTGCCGTTTTCTGTGCGGATAAAAGTCATGGTATGGTCGCCGTTTTGGAAATCGGGTGCTTCTTCTTTCTGATATTGTTTTACCAGCTCGGGACCGGTTACAGCTTTGGTGTCCATGGCTACCAGTGTCTTCATGCGGTCACCGCGGTGAATGTTGAGCAATTGGCAGGCAGGACCTAGGCCGTGTGTGGCATAAACGTCTCCACGGAACTCCCGGTTGTAGTCCAAACGCCAGTTGTTCCAGTAATAAGGCCAGAATTCTTCCAGATTATGGATGTATGAACCTTCTACATGGAGCACTTCGCCGAAAAGACCTTTTTGTGCCATATTTAATGTCGTCAGTTCGAAGAAGTCATAAACACAGTTTTCAAGTTGCATACAGTGTTTACGGGTCTTTTCGGAAGTATTGATAAGTGCCCAAATTTCATCCAGTGACATGGCGGCAGGTACCTCGATGGCTGCATGTTTTCCATGTTCCATGGCATAGATACCCATTTCAGCATGGTGTTTCCAGTCTGTTGCAATGTATACTAAGTCGATATCGTTTCGCTCGCACAGTTGTTTCCATGCATCTTCGCTGCCAGAGTAGAGGGCAGGGGCTTCCATACCGGCGTTAGTTACAATTTTTTGTGCTTTTTCCGCATTTTCAGGCAATAAGTCGCAAAGAGCGACAATTTTAGTTCCCGGTATGTGCGTCCAACGTTCTACCGCACTGGGACCACGCATACCCAAACCGATGAAACCTACACGCACAGTGTCAAGTTTAGGAGTTATTAGTTCGATTACATCCTGTTGTCCCGCAGGACGTTCGGGAACTGGAACTTCAAGAGGTGCATACTCTTTTGTTGCAGTTGTTTCTTTGGGAATTGGGGTACAGCCGGCGAGGCATAATAACGCTATACCGACGAAGAAGGTAGATAGGTTTTTAATCATGGCTCTATTAATTGAAATTTATAGGTTAATAGTAGATGGTTGCAAAAATAGGAAATATCGTTGGAAAAACCTCATAAAATCGGCAGATTGCAGCAACTAAAATTGATTATTAAGAAGTTAGTGGCAAATCGGAGAAATTGGGAAGATGGTATAAAACGGTCTTAAAGCGGATTGCAGCAGGAAAACGGTTTCCTAGCCGTTACCCGAAAGCAATGCAGATTTAACACACTCCATTTCGTTTGCGGCATTCTGCGTAGGTTTGCTTATCAAGAGATAATTCGTTAATTTATTTCACATAAAAGTTTTATCGGAAATTTTACGTTTCTAAATATTTCCATGTGTCTATCTATATCATTTAAAATATCTTCAAATCTCTCAAGATTCGATAAATAGTCATAACCTCCCGACCTGTTAAAGTTTTCTTTTATTTTTAATTTGCCAATAACTTCAAACTTGTCTTTCATAAGTGTCATATCCTTATGAGTAACTAATTTAAATGGAAATCCAAAAAAGAACTCTTTTTTTCCTTCAAAAATTTCAATGGAATCATTGCTATAAGTTCTTTGCCTTTGTGCTTCTGTCAGTAGTATGGCATTGTGTGTATGATAATCCCAAAGTATGTCGATTTTGGGTTGTTGCTTTAAGATTTCTTTTCTACTCGGTCTACCCATTAGGTGTCCGACTATAAATTCATCTTTTAACGTTTCAATTGTTGGTTTTTGTTTTCCCTTGTAGGTTGTAAGTACAAAATCATAGGTTATTTGTGATTTTTCTTGCGTGATTTGTGCACAAATTATAGCACAATAATTGTTGTCTGAAAGTTTAAAGGACAGAACATCATTTGATTCAAAATATAGATTTTTTACAACTCTGTATTTTTTTCTATTTCTAACTTTTTTGTTTGGTGCAGATATTTTTTCTAAAAATCGGTCAAGGACTTTTTGTCTTTTTTTGCCTTCCTTTTCGTCTACATCTTTTGTCCAAAGATTTACACCTGCTTTGAGTTCAATAACTCGTTTCACTTCATTTAAGATTTCATCAGTCAGTTCTCCGATTTCCCAAAATGCCAAGGCGTAAGCTGTAACAAAAATTTCGTGATAAAAATCCGTTTCATCTCCATAATCTTCTTTTATGAATGGAATTTCTTTCTTAATTATTTCAGCACTTGCTCCATTATCATACAATTCCATTATATATTCATAGGTGTCGTGTGCTAAATCTCCATCAATTATTTTTACTCCGTCTGTTGCCATTTCGATTTTATGTTTTTACTATCCCGCTTGCCGATAAATATACGCACTGAATTATTTAAAATACGCAATGCGTAAAAAGTATATTGCAAGTGCGAAGAGTTATCTCCCCCCCCCAAAGGTACTAATTCTTGGGGATACAGACGTTGTTTTCCGTGTGAAACTAATATCAACTTACTTTGCTTTCCTTGATTATCTTGAAAAACATAATAAAATTTATGGAACTTTCCTTATGTGGAAAAGCTACTGCCGTTGATTGACTTCTGCCGGAACATATTGAGATTCTCGGAAAAGGTATTTTCAAATATGTGTGAACGATGTTCCACTTGTGCAATGGTTCAGGCAGAATGCGAATGAATGGAGGAACGGTTTGGGGACTGCATCTACTAAACAGGATAAAGAACTGAAAATATAGAATGCACCCTAAATTCTATTCCAAAAGTAAATAAAAGCATTAGAAGATAAAAGATTATCAGAAAAATTTCCGACTTTTGTAGTCGGATAGAGGCAACTCTTTTCAAAACATACGGGAAAAAAAGAAGCGTTATGTTTATCTTGTAGGTTGGAAACGTAGGAAATTTCGGACTTGGTACAAGGGATAGCATAGTGGTTCTCACGCCATAGCGTGGGCTGCTATTATCATATCTGTGCCAAAGGTTTCCTACGACCTCCAACTTAGACGTGGTAGCATTGCAGTTCCACGCTCTCGCATTTTATAACCGCCTATAAAGGGACTGATAGGCATCGAATAGAATACATATATGGAACAACAGTTTTGTCAAAGTTGTGGTATGCCCCTAACTGATGAAAACAGAGGGACAAATGCCAATGGGAGCAGTAGTGAGGATTATTGCGTGTATTGTTACAAAAAAGGTGAGTTTACCCAAGATTTCACAATGAGCCAAATGATTGAGTTCTGCCTGCAATTCTTAGACCAATGGGCTGTGCAGACCGAATGTAAGTTGAGTCCCGTACAAGCAAAGGAACAAATGCTTCAACACTTTCCCTACCTGAAACGGTGGAAAGAAAAAGATGAACGGACACTAACGGAAAAGGCAACCCACTTGCTTGCCCAATGCGAAAATGTGACCATCGCATCCATTGATGCCGACGGTTATCCGCGACCTGTGCAGATGTCCAAGATACATGCCAAAAGTTTTAACGAAGTCTGGATGGCGACAAGTGTCGGCTCCATGAAAGTGAATGATTTTAAGGCGAACAACAAGGCGGGTCTTTGCTATGACCATTACGGGGATGGCGTTGCCCTGCGTGGTACGGTAGAAATTATTACGGACGATACTATCCGCAAGGACATATGGCAGGACTGGTTCGTTCATCATTTTCCCGATGGACCAAGTGATCCCAATTATGTGCTTCTACATTTCATGGGTACGGAAGCCACCTTTTGGATAAATGGCGAATTTTCTCACTCCAACATCTGATATTTATGAAAACTATTGCACCTGATAATAAAAACATAGCCGCTTGCGGTCTTTATTGTGGAGCCTGCCGTAAGTTCTTGGCGGAGAAATGTTCCGGATGTAAACCAAATAAAAAAGCAACTTGGTGTAAAATCCGCTCATGTTGCCAAGAAAACAAGTTTAATACTTGTGCTGAATGCTCCCATGATGTCAGGGAATGCAAGTTGTTTTCCAATTGGATAAGCAAAGTATTTGCATTTTTGTTTAATTCTGACCGTTCTGCTTGCATTAGCTATATTAAGGAACAAGGTGAACAAGCCTTTGCCGAAGAGATGACAAAACGTAAATGTCAAACCATCAGAAGAAAATAAATATGAAGAACGAGGTGTTATATCTATTGTTAAATAACTATGCTGACCATGAAGCCGTGTTCCTAGCTTCGGCTATTGCGTGTGATGAACGTAGTATAAAAGAAAATCCCAAATACATGAACAAAGTCGTAGCTCCTACATTGGATGTTGTACGCTCATGCAGTGGTTTCCATACTTTACCCGACTATTCTTTTGAAACGATGCCTAATGATTATGCCGCTTTGGTGCTAATTGGTGGTTTCGGCTGGTTCGACGAACTGGAAGCAGATAAAGTCGTGCCAATCGTTCGCCGTGCCATAAAGAAGGGGATTATCGTAGGAGCTATCTGCAACGCTGCTTCTTTCCTTGCCAAACATGGTTTCTTAAATGAGATAAAACATACGGGAAATGGTTTGGAACAGCTACAATTATGGGGAGGAGGCAATTATACCAATAAGGCAGGTTATATGAATGAGCAAGCTGTATCGGACAAACGCATTGTTACGGCAAATGGCACAGGTTACTTGGAATTTGCTAAAGAGTTGTTGTTATTGCTGGAGAATGATACCCCTGAACAAATAGAAATGTTTTACTGCTTCAACAAAGAAGGATTGGTAAAGCTGTTCAGTCAATTACCTTGATAGTATGGATTTGTCAGATTGGTTCAAAGGTTTTGAGAAAGGTATCGCTCGACTCTCATCGGAACAACGAGCAGCCTTCTTTTCAGAATGTAGCAAGAATTGCGTGGATGGTGGTGTGCTTTCCATTTACAGGAAACTCTACAAGGATGCCAATGGAGATATGGATGTTTTCTTTCAGATGGCAGATGAATTGCCGGGAGTAAAAAGCGAGATTGTAGAGAAAGGTCGTGTCTATCATCTTATTTTCTTGGAATGTACTTGTGGCTTGTGTAAAAAAGGATATGTCACCACACCTTTGCTTTGTGAATGTTCACGTCAGAGTGTTCTTTATTCTTTGCAAAACCTTTGGAAAGAACAGAAATTTAGAGTAACACTTTGCCATTCTATTTTGCAGGGTGGACAGAACTGTAAAATAAAAATTGAATTGATATAGGATACTATTCTACCGCGAATCATGCAGCAGGTAAAAAGAAAATGAGTTCATCTTTCTTTTTGCCTGCTATATTTTACTATATTTGCATCTGTAAGAGTTACCCAAACCAGCAAAGTGATGCAGATCACGGTAATTAGGATGGTTGCCAACTCATTATCCTAAAATGAGGTGAATTTTCTAACTCTCTTGATTTCAAAGAGGTATATTCTTTTTGAAGAAATACAATATATTTTTAATGTTAGTGTATTGCTTGTCGGATAAATTGATTTCACTTATACTGTATTTATAACAAAAAAGCAGTCTTGAAAAGTCAAGACTGCTTTTTTGTTATAATTGTAATTCAATTCCCTCAATCAAAAAGTACGGTTCTTATTTAGGTCTATAACCATACATTAATGCGGCATTAATTTCAATAGCCCTCATATATTCTTTGAAAATTTTTTTTACTCTTTTCATCCTGCTATCCTTTTTTAAAACATTAAAAACTAATCTTTTGTACCTTTTACTTTGTATCGTACCCCCAAGCACGGAGGGCGTCATTTCCCATATCTTTGAGACCTGCTTTGATGATCTCTTTCAATTTCTTCATAATGTTATCCTTTCTTTGATTAAAAAAATAGGGTTATTTTCTTACTTAATCCCTATACCCCAAGCTCTTACTTCGTTTTCACCCATTAGAGCAAGGGCTTTCTTAAAAATACTTTTTACCTTTTTCATAATCTCGTTATCCTTTCTTTTTATGTTTTACAACACAAAATTATACTGTTTTGTTCTAGATTGTATTCTGATAAAGATAAAATGTATGCGAAAATGGCAAATTCTTGATGCAGGTCAAGAATTTGCCATTTTTGATTAAAAAACTATTTCAGAAGCCTAGCTTCTTAAATTCATTTTCAAAATTAGGTGTAAATATTTCTTTTCCAATATTGCTCCTGATCTCTTCTAGTGACCAAAAACGGCCGCCATCCAGTTCCTCGCTGGGAATAATGAGACCGTCATAAGTGGTTTTATGCGAGAATACCAATTCTTTTTCCCGGGTGGATTCGAATACATAGCTAGTCAGTAATTCGGGAGTAAAGTCGGTGATGCCCAGTTCTTCTTTTACTTCACGTTTCAAGGCTGTTTCCACACTTTCACCCAAATCTATGTGTCCGCCTACGGCTGTGTCCCATTTGCCTGGCTGAATATCTTTCCAGTCAGGACGCCTTTGCAAATAGAGTTCGCCTTTACTGTTGAATACATGCAAGTGGACTACCGGATGTAGCAATTTACTTCCATTATGACATTCTCCACGGGTTGCAGCTCCTGTTATGTTTCCTTGTTCATCTACTATAGGAAACATTTCTTCTTTATTATCATAATTCATCTTCGCTATTTTTTGTTACTGCAAAGATATGAATTCGGACTCGGATTATATGGATCTTATAGTTTTTAATAGTAAAAAGGGATGTGAAATCTTTATAATCCGATTCCGAAATGCCGTTTAATAATTTACTTGATGCCGTTTTAAAAAAGCTACTGTTTTATGTATTTCCTTATACATCACAATATCTTCTTTTATAAAAGGTACCTCGTTGCGGTAGGTGGCGAGAAACTTCTCAATAAACGGTGAACTACGGAGCGGACGGCGGAAATCTATACCTTGTGCGGCGTTCATCAATTCGATGGCAAGTATATGTTCCAGATTATCCATCACTTTGTAGAGCTTGGTGGCGGCGTTGGCTCCCATACTTACATGGTCTTCCTGTCCGTTGCTGGATACTATAGAGTCGCTACTGGCGGCATAACAGTACATTTTATTCTGGCTTACCATGCTGGCAGCCGCATATTGGGGAATCATGAAACCGGAGTTAAGTCCCGGATTGGCAACTAGAAATTCGGGCAATCCGCGAAGTCCCATAATGAGTTGTGCCACACGCCGTTCGGATATGTTTCCCAGTTCGGCCATAGCAATGGCAAGATAATCATATACCAATGCCAGGGGCTGTCCGTGGAAGTTGCCACCTGAAATGATAAGGTCTTCATCGGGGAAGATAGTGGGATTATCGGTAACTGAATTTATCTCGGTCAACAGTACTGAAGCTACGTGGTTGATGGCATCTTTGGTTGCACCATGAACTTGTGGGATGCAACGGAATGAATAGGGGTCTTGTACGTGTTGTTTGGGCTGTACGATGATTTCACTGCCTTCCAGCATTCTTCGGAATGCGGCTCCGGTTTCTATCTGGCCTTTATGCGGACGCATTTGTTGGATACAATCCATGAACGGATCGATGCGGCCGTCAAAGGCTTCCAGGGAGATGGCGGCAATGAGGTCGGCTTTCTTGGAAAGACGGAAGGCTTTGAGTATGGCATACACTCCGTTGGCACTCATAAACTGGGTACCATTGAGCAGAGCCAGTCCTTCTTTGCTTTTCAATTTGACTGGTTCCCAACCAAACTCATCAAGCACGCTGATAGCTTCGCAGCGTTTGCCTTTATAATACACATCGCCTACGCCGATCAACGGAAGGAAGAGATTGGCGAGCGGGGCAAGATCTCCTGAGGCTCCCAATGAACCGCGGTCATAGACAATGGGCATTACATCGTTATTGAAAAAGTCGATAATGCGCTGTACAGTGATGACTTGTACGCCACTGTGTCCCAAAGAAAGAGCATGAGCTTTTAATAAAAACATCAGCTTCACAATGACATGGGGCATTTCTGCGCCTACACTGCAAGCGTGGCTTTTTACCAGGTTCTCTTGCAAAGTACTCAGTTCATCGGAAGAAATATTACGGTTGCACAGGCTGCCGAATCCTGTAGTGATGCCATAGAGAGGGACATCGGATTCCTTGATCTTTCTGTCCAGGTAATCCCGGCATTTCTGAATCCGGTCTTTAGCTTCGGGAGCCAGTTCCAATTTCAGATTTTCATTAATAATACGTTCGATGATGTCAAAAGTGAGGTCACCCGAACCTATTTGATATACATTCTTCATGGTCTGATTCTTTTTTTAACCGCGGAGGTTGGGATTAAAACATGGTTTTCACATAGTCCAGTATTTTCTGTTCTTCGGCAATGGTCGTCTGTTCTATCATATCGGCCTCTTCGCTCATCTCTTTGACGAATTTTTCGTCTTTGATAGAAGTGAGGTTGATACGTACATTCAGCAAGGCTCCCAGAATGGCAGTCCGGGCACACATCATGGACACGCAGGCATCGGTTACAGCGTTGCTGTTCCCTTTTCTGGCTACCACATCAATCATGGGCAGAATGGAGTGGACGGTACGTGCCACCTCCATAGGCACTTGGGCGGCATATTTGCTTTCCTTCTGTATGGTTTCACTGCGGATAGCCTTTTCTTCATCCGTTTCTTTTGGAAGTTTGAATGCGGAGAAAACACGGTCGTATGCTTCTGAATCACGGTCTACATCGGTTATCAGCTGGCGGGTGAGTTCTTCGAAACGAACAGAAAGATCTTCCATAATTTCGTTCACTTCTACATATTTCTTGCGGCCTATGGTAAGATTGGCTACCATAGCTGCCAGTGAGGTGGCAAGGGCTCCATTGAGTGCTGAAACACTGCCGCCACCGGGGACAGGATCATTACTGAGTACTTTATTGATAAATTCTTTGATGGTAAGTTCTGTTAACATGGCTATTAGTATTTAATTGGTTAATTTGAATTTAGAATACGTCCTCCTTTGATGGTCAGCTTGACTGCGTTCATACCTGTATAATAAGGTAATATATGGGGGGTGTCGGTTCCCAGTAAAACAAAGTCTCCCTGTTTTCCGGCTTCTATGCTTCCGATGCGGTCGGCGCGTCCGAGAGCTGCCGCACCGTTCAGTGTGATGGCTGTGATAGCCTCTGCAACGGTCAGTTTCATATAGATGCAGGCTAGAGCAAAAGTCAGCGGGATGGAACCGGAGAAACAACTGCCTGGATTTAGATCGGTGGCAAGGGCTACGGCACAGCCGCTGTCTATCATTTTCCTGCCACGGGCGTAGGGCTCTTTTAGTGTAAAGGCAGTTAGTGGCAATAGAGTGGCTACTACATTATTTTGTGCCAAAGCTTTTATGCCTTCATCGGATGCTTGCAACAGATGGTCGGCGCTGAGGGCCTTCAATTCTCCTGCCAGTTCTGCTCCTCCAAAGCTGACAATTTCATCAGCGTGCAACTTGGCACCGAAGCCTAGAGCTTGCGCAGCTTTCAATAACTTTCGAGACTGATCTACAGTGAATACCCCTTTTTCACAGAAAATATCGCAATTTTCGGCCAATTGTTTCTGATGAATCATGGGCAACATTTCGTTAATCAGAAAATCAATATATGCGTCACTTCGCCCTTTGTATTCTTCGGGTAAGGCGTGAGCACCTAAAAAAGTGGTGGCAATATCTACTTTCCGGTCGGGACATTCATTGATAACTTGCATGACACTGAGTTGTTTCAGTTCTGTATCACGATCCAGACCATATCCGCTTTTTCCTTCCACAGTGGTGACCCCCATCCGGCTCATGGTATCCAGAAACCATTCGGCTTTATGTTTCAGTTCTTCAAAGGAGGCTTCCCGGGTGGCACGTACAGTATTGATAATGCCTCCGCCACGTTCCATGATGCTCATATAACTGTCGCCGTTGAGCCGCCAGATGAATTCGTCGGGGCGAAATCCTCCGAAAACCAAATGGGTATGAGAGTCAACGAATCCTGGCAACAATACATTCCCTCTGGCGTCAAGTACTTTATAGCCGGGCTTTTCATGGCTTATACGGTTTTCGCCAACATAGGTAATAATACCGTCGGTTATTCTTACCGTTCCGCAAGGAATGTTGAGAAGTTCGTTCATGGCTTCTCCTTTCCGGGCGGTTCTGCCTTGCGGAGTAACGATGTGGGCATTGATGATAATCAAGTTGTTGCTCATAACTTTGTTCTTGTTTATTCCATGATACGTGCTTCCAGCACTTGTTGCATGGAGAAGTTTTCCAATCCCAGATAGTAAGAGGCAGTGTCTATCAAGGCCTCCATAGGAACAAGTCCTACGATTTCGCTGCCGATGATGCTTACTCCGTAGCGTTTGGCTTCAAAACGTACCATTTCGAATGCCCGGTAGATAGCGGTTTTACTATAGTCGGTGAGATTCATGGATACCTGAGTGATACCCCGATCCTTCAGTTCCACGCCCATGGCCTTGCAATAGCGCAGTCCGCCACCGATAAAACGGATTTTCTTGGCAATGTCATGCGCTATTTCTAGGCTGGGAGTATTGAGATTTATATTGTAGGCAACTAAGGGCATACGGGCTCCGATGGCTACAGTTCCAGCAGTGGGGTGACGTTCCGCAGGACCAAAATCGGGATGCCATTCGGGTTGGTGAATCTTTTCCTTCATTCCTTCGAATTCTCCTTTACGGATGACAGCAAGATTTTCACGATGTGGTGCACTAGCTGATTTTTCATATAAGAATACAGGGAGATTATATTGAGAGGCCACCCGTTGTCCCACTTCTTTGGACACCGCTATAGCATCTTCCATGGTACATCCTTTGATGGGAATGAATGGAACTACATCTACAGCTCCCATACGGGGGTGCTGTCCTTGGTGATGGTTCAGGTCAATTAGTTCTACTGCTATACCGATAGCTTCTATCACAGCTTCTTTCAAGGCGTCCGGTTCTCCAACGACGGTAACTACCAGCCGGTTGTGGTCTTCATCGTTACTATAATCCAATAATTTTACGCCTGCCTTGGCACGAAACGGAGATACAATCTCGTCTATTTTTTGTAAGTCACGTCCTTCGCTGAAGTTGGGGACGCATTCCATAATTTTTGTCCAGTTCATAATATCACTTATTTAATTCCTTTATCTTTTAATATTTTATTGATTAATGAGTCTTCTGCTAGATGCGGCAGGGTGATATGATAACCATCGGCATGGCTTTCGTTGAACTCCGCCGAAGTTTCCATGGCATGAGGGTTGCGTGCCCACGAACGGCGTGCCACTCCTCCCATTACATCCCATAACATGGATGAGCGGAGAATACGGTCTACCCGTTCACTGCCGTCGCATACCATTCCGAATCCGCCATTGATGGCTTTACCTATACCTACACCACCTCCATTGTGCAAAGCGACAAGGCTCATGCCCCGGGCACAATTTCCGGCAAAGCATTGCACAGCCATATCTGCCATTACATTGCTGCCGTCCTTGATATTGGAAGTTTCCCGGAAAGGAGAGTCGGTACCGCTTACATCGTGGTGGTCACGTCCCAACATGATAGGACCTACCTCGCCCCGGCGTACCATTTCATTGAAACGCAGTGCGATATTCATACGTCCCAGTGCGTCTTGATACAGAATTCGTGCTTGGGTCCCTACCACCAGGTTATTTTTTTCGGCGTCGCGAATCCATATCCAGTTGTCCATATCCTGTCCGCGGCGATCTTTAGGGATACACTCCATAGCAGCATGGTCGGTCTTTATCAAATCTTCCTTTTTTCCGCTCAGGCATACCCAGCGGAAGGGGCCGTAACCATAATCGAAAAGTTGGGGTCCCATGATATCCTCTACATAGGACGGCCAGATGAATCCATCCTTCTCGTCTGTTCCATTGCGTGAGATTTCTTTCACTCCAGCGTCATAAATCGCTTTCATGAAAGAATTGCCATAATCGAAGAAATAAGTGCCCCGTGCCACCAGTTCCTTGATAACATGGAAATGGCGGCGCAAAGTTTCGTCCACCATTTTATCAAAAGTTTCTCTGTCTTCTTTCAGCATACGGGTACGTTCTTCGAATGAGATACCTGCAGGACAATAACCGCCTTCGTAAACGGCATGGCAGGAAGTCTGGTCACTGAGAAGTTCGATGTGGATGTTGTGATGTAGCGCATACTCCAACAGATTGACTACATTGCCATGGTAGGCTATGGAGCAGGGGATTCGTCGGGCCATGGCATCGGTAGCCAGCCGGTAGGCTTCAGACAAATCGGATGTGATATGCTGTACCCACCCTTGGCGGTGGCGGGTTTCTATGCGTGAATAATCTACTTCGGCTATGATGGCCACTGCTCCGGCTATCTCTGCCGCTTTGGGTTGTGCGCCACTCATTCCGCCTAATCCGGAGGATACGAAAAGATGGCCGTTCAGGTTACCGTTCTGAGGTACTCCTAATTTCATGCGGCCGGCATTTAATAAGGTGTTGAATGTGCCGTGTACAATGCCTTGGGGACCGATGTACATCCAGCCTCCGGCCGTCATCTGTCCATAATTGGCTACTCCCATCTGCGCGGCGATTTCCCAGTCTTTCTGGTTGTCGAACATGCCTACCATCATGGAGTTGGTGATGATGACGCGGGGGGCTTCGGGATGTGATTGGAATAAGCCCAAAGGATGGCCGCTTTCTACCACCAGGGTCTGTTCATTGGTCATTATCTCCAGATACTGCTTGATAAGCCGGTATTGCATCCAGTTCTGACAAACTTGTCCGGTTTCGCCGTATGTCACCAGTTCGTAAGGATAAAGGGCGATATCAAATGAAAGGTTGTTGTCTATCATGACTTGGAATGCTTTCCCTTCGATGCAATTCCCTTTGTATTCGTCAATGGGCTTTGCTTTCAAATCACCTTCGGGCCGGAAACGGTAACCGTATATTTTGCCCCTGGTAAGTAATTCGTCCGTCAATTCGGGAGCGAGTTGCTCATGCAGTTCCACAGGAATGTACCGCAATGCATTCCTCAACGCCGTTTCCGTTTGGGCGGGTGTCAAGCGGTAGCCCCGGTCGGGAGCGCGGCGGATGCCTTCCGTGAATGTAGGATAGGCAGGTAAGTCATTGGATAAAGTGATAGTCATAGTATGTAAGTGTTTTGTCACAAAGATAGCAAAACTACTGGAATACTATAAGTTTGAGAATATGTTTAGTGACATAAAGTTATATAAACTCAGTATAATATATTGTTGATTTTAGAAATACAGCGATGGCATGTGCTATGGGAGGCTCTCCGGATTTGTTTTAAGTAAAATAATTATTATTCAATACTAATAGAATAGTGATAATTGTCGCTTACAGGTATAGTATCTTCATAGTATACAGGTTTAGTCTTTATACATTTGGAGAACACGCTGTGCCATTTCTTTCATTTCTTGACGTAAGGTAACCGGAGCCATTACCTCAACGCTATCGCCAAAGGAACGTAGAAGTGAACGTAATTCATAGTTGTCTTGTACTTTCAGTCGAACCTCCCATTTGCCGTCGGCTTGTTTGCTGTTTAGCACAGATTGAGACTCATGCAGCGGCTTTGTTGTAATGTAATTCCGCGCCTGGTCGGTAACGTGCAAAATGACATTTTCCACAGGGGCGCCTTCAACTACGGAAACGCCGACCACGTCACTAAAGAACTCTTCAAAATCAAAGTCATTGTCCAGAGGCTCAAAGGTTCGGGTCGTTTCCTTTATTCCTTCAATCCGGTCTATCGCATAGTTGGACATTTTATCGAAGTCTTTGCGTTTCGCCACCAAGAACCAGCGATTATTGTACTGTTTCAAGTGATAGGGGCTCACCACAACTGTTCTGACATCTTTACCGAATGGATGGTAATTTATTTCTATTACTTTCTTTGCTACAATAGCTTCGAATATGGGCTTGTACCATTTGTCTATACCTGTAAGGTATTGGTTGTGCTGGAAACTGACTGCCTTTTGAGTCTCACTGCCTAGTTTTGAAGTGGTATAAAGTTTCTTTTCCAGGTCATCCAGCCAGTCGAACTGAGGAACACCTTCAAAGCGTTTCATGATGGCGGCGGCTTCGAGTATACAATCCATTTCTTCTTGGGAAGGACCGGATTCGGCCATAGTCTTTGAACCGACTGCATAGCGGTAATACTTTTTATGGCCGTCTTGGATTCTGTCGATAATGACTCCGTACATCAATTCCATATCGTTCATATCGTCAAAGATTTGACGACGCTGTACTCCTTCGGCACCTTTTGAACCGCTATCACCATTCTGTCGTTCAAGTGCCATACGGCAGGCCTCGATGAGATCGTTCATGTAGTATTTTCTGGTTCTGCTGCTAAAGCATTTGTCTAAAGCTCTGTATCGAGCCATCGCGTTTTTATTTGTTGCCATCGCCTTCTGTTTTATGACTGTTTTTTATTTTGGTACAAAGTAAAATAGCAACTGTGCATTCTTGCCGCACAGCTACTATAAATTTCACTTTTCCATGCGGAATAACGCCCTGTCTGTCATGGCATAAAGTTTTCAATGTCTTCTGTCCGGATTAGTCTTTCTGGTTTATTCGTTATGTCTGGTTTCGTCTATGATTTCGCCGAATTTCTCTGCGGTTTCCTTGATGTCGGTGAACTCAGATCGTTTCATGCCGCTTAAGCCGGTACTTGTCCATTCGCTGAGGTCATCAGCAAAAACACCTTTGTTCATACGGTCCAGATAGTTTGCGGATAAACCGTCAGGCATATTTTTCAGATCCATCATGCCGATACGTTGTACAAAGTATGCATAATCGCCGTCGATGATGATGTTCTTGTGCGCTGCCATCTTATAGATTGACATCCAATGACGCTTTTTGGTGAATAGCGGAGTGTAACTTTGCGCTTTCAGAATGCTGCGTTTCAAAAGGTCCATCTTCTCTTCTTCGTTCATCTTGTTAATAGGACACTCTGCCACCTTTTGGACAGGCTCATCCTCTTCGGAATTATCCCTGCTGTAAGTATCCATTTCGTAAGAGGCTGCAGGAGCTGAAGGATACATAACAGGAACGGTGACTCCCGAATTGTCAAGTTCACAACCTGCCATTTCCAAGTCTGTAATGCTGACCATTACGGCATAGATATACATGCTGACCACCATGTGGATGGCTGGAGCAACCTCTGCATCGGGGAGTTCCGGAGCATGGTGAACGTTCTCGTTTCTCCACTTTGAAATACACTTGTAGTAGGTTTCAAAAGTGTTCAATTTCGGATTTTTGCCATGATTATAGTAGAGGTTATCTATTTCATGGAAAGTCTTTACAATGGCCACCCAACCGTCTGCACCTTTTGTAGACATAAATTGTTCTCCCTCTTTCAGGTAATAGAGTTTGCGGAGGAATGCCTCATACTTGGGCAACAATGCTGCGAATATCACTTTCAAGTCTACCGGCTCGTTCTCACCACGATAGAACTTGTTCAATTGATTTGGAATCATGGTGTTCAGACCATCCAAGTTTTTCACAGTATGGGTCTTCAAGATGGCGAAAAGACAATCGAGCACTTCTTCAAGTTCACGATAGCCGTGTCCGCAGAGTTCACTGAAAGTATCTTCTAGTTTCTCAAACATCACATCTTTAAGCAACTCCTCATTATATTCAAGCACGTTACTTGTATGGAAACTTTGCCCCAGGAAGGTTACCAGCATGTTTAAGAATTCCTCATTGAATGCTTGGTTGCTGTTGAGCAGTTTCTTCAAGTTGATATACTTGCCTAACTGTGTTGCGACTTTTTTGTTGAACTCCTTTTCTACCATCTTCAACAGGCTGGAACGAGAGTTTTCTGCGCTGAATGCCTGCTTTATGTTGGGGTCATTTCTCAACTGGCGCAGCAACTCAAGGATGATCTGGTCATTTTCGTTAAGAAAACCTTCATAAGGCTCGTTCATCATGTGGATGAGATGATCGAGATGATCAAACTCCTTCTCCCCGCCGCTAATGCCAGCAGTACTTGGAGGCGTCAGTTCACCATCTTCTCCTTCTAATGTGATACAGCCCTGTTCTGCCAGCTGGATACGATACTTGTCGAGGTCAATCTTTTCCAAGATGTCCAGTGGCAAAGTCTCCTTAGTATAAGGCAGGTATTTGTAGTAGAGCTTGCAGAACATGTAGAAACGTTCCAAGTCAGGATCAAGGAATTTCATTAACTGAGCAAGCAATCCGTACTGGCGGATGTAACGGTTCACTTCCTTGCGGATGAGTTCCTGTTCCTCTTCAGGTAACGGTTTCACATATTCGTTTACCAGTTGTCCTAAGATAGATGGAATGCCGGCTATCTGTTGTTCATCTCCGCAGAGCAATAAGGTTACCACCTTATCTATATCGTTCTGTGTAAAGAGTTTCCTGCGCTCGATGTCATTCTTATATTCATAGATGTTCGACGGGTTATAGTTTCCTTGCAACCAGGTCGTATCATAGTAGGGCTCGAATGCAGCCTTTATGTCTTCGTGTTTGTTTACGAAGTCGATAATCAGGGTATCTTGCTTGTCGGGATGGCAGCGGTTCAAACGACTCAGCGTTTGGATGCACTGCACACCGCCTAGCTTTCTGTCTACAAACATAGTATGGAGTAAAGGCTGGTCGAATCCGGTCTGGAACTTGTCGGCTACGACTAAGAACCTTTGATTAGGCTGTTTGAATTCAACGGCAATGCCGTTGTCTTTGATTCCGAAGCCGTTTATTTTCTCCTCTGTATATTTGTTGCCATTGATTTCTACTTCACCACTGAATGCCACAAGTGCTTTTATCTCGCCATTGTATTTCTCTTTCAACCGGCGTGTGATGGCTTGGTGGAACAATATGGCGTTGGCGCGGCTGGAAGTCACTACAATGGCTTTGGCCTGCCCTTTCATCTTTTGGGCAGAGTGCTGCATGAAGTAGTCTACCATCATATTGGCTTTGTAGTTGATGACGTATGGGTGCTGGTTCACATATTGCATCATCAAACGGAGTGCGTTCTGCTTTTCGTATTCAGGTGTGTCTTCAGGAAGGTCTATCTTGCTTACCAGCTCAAACATGGTCTGGAAGGTGGTATAGTTTTTCAGCACGTCAAGGATAAAGCCTTCCTCGATGGCTTGTTTCATGGAATAGGTGTCGAATGCCTTTCCGTTACGGCCATAGAGTGCAAAAGTCTGTGACTTTGGTGTGGCTGTGAAAGCAAAGTAACTGATATGGCCGCTATTGATGCTGCGGGCAGCTTGCAGTTCGGCCAACATTTGGTCTTGCATATTGTTCTCGGCTTCACGGCTCTCAATTCCAAACTCTTCTACTGTTTCGCGAAGTTCATTCTTGTCGGTGAGAACTTGACGCACATTGTGCGATGCTTGCTTGCCAAAGGCTGTATGCGCTTCGTCTATGATGACAGCGAAGTGTGAACCGGCAGCCTCCTTCAACTTAGGTAATGCAAAGTTACTACAAAAAAGTGAAATGCGGAAAGATATAGTGATAGAATTGAGTTACAAGGGTTTTGGTTGAAGTGGCGATAATCCGTGAAGCCATTACAATCCCTGCCGAAGCCAAATCCTGACGCCGCTACGTTACTTGTTCGTAACCATGCCCGAAAATGCGACAAACGGGTACGAATAGCGAAACAAGGCTCTAAGGAATAGTGAGTTATCCATAACTCATGCGAAAAATCAGGTTACGGAAAAAGATTGCGCCGTTCCTCCCCGTTTTGCGTACCAACACCGGACTCTTCACCAACTAATTTTGAAACCCAAAAATTAAGGACAATGAAGAGTACATTTTCAGTAATCTACTACCTCAAGCGTCAGGTAGTGAAAAAGGACGGGACAGTTCCCGTCATGGGACGCATCACGGTGGACGGCAGCCAGACGCAGTTCAGCTGCAAACTGACTGTCGATCCGAAACTGTGGGACACCAAAGGTGGACGTGTCACGGGCAGAAGCACGGCGGCACTCGAAACGAACCGTATGCTTGACAAGATGCGGGTACGCATCAACAGGCATTATCAGGAAATCATGGAGCGTGACAACTTCGTCACGGCGGAGAAGGTGAAGAACGCCTTTCTCGGACTGGAACACCGCTACCACACGCTGATGCAGGTGTTCCGCCAGCACAACGAGGACTACGAGAAGCAGGTGGAGGCAGGCATGAAAGCCAAAGGCACGCTGCTGAAGTACCGCACCGTTTACAAGCACATGCAAGAGTTCCTCGACATCCGCTACCATGTGAAGGACATCGCCCTAAAAGAGCTTACCCCGGCTTTCATCTCCGACTTCGAGATGTTCCTGCGCACGGACAAGCACTGCTGCACCAATACCGTGTGGCTGTACGTCTGCCCGTTACGGACGATGGTATTCATCGCCATCAACAACGAGTGGCTGACGCGCGACCCGTTCCGCGAGTATGAAATCAAGAAGGAGGAAACAACACGCAGTTTCCTGACCAAAGATGAGATCCGCCTGCTGATGGAGGGGAAACTGAAAAACGCCAAACAGGAATTGTACCGCGACCTCTACCTGTTCTGCGCCTTCACGGGGCTGTCGTTCGCGGATATGCGCAACCTTACGGAAGAGAATATCCGCACCTACTTCGACGAACACGAGTGGATAAACATCAACCGCCAGAAAACGGGCGTGGTGTCCAACATCCGCCTGCTCGACATCGCCAACCGCATAATCGGCAAATACCGGGGACTGTGCGGGGACGGCAGGATATTTCCCGTTCCGCATTATAACACGTGCCTTGCCGGTATCCGTGCCGTCGCCAAGCGTTGCGGCATCACCAAGCATATCACGTGGCATCAGAGCCGCCACACGGCAGCCACGACGATATTCCTCTCCAACGGTGTTCCCATCGAAACGGTCAGCTCCATGCTCGGACACAAGAGCATAAAGACGACGCAGATTTACGCAAAGATAACCAAAGAGAAGCTCAATCAGGACATGGAGAACCTTGCCGCAAGGTTGAACGGCATCGAGGAATTTGCAGGTTGCACCATCTAAAAAGAGAAGCCATGAAACGTGACACAATCATCATCGAGGACAAGGCAGTCAGCGTAACCGGTAACGACGTGTGGATGACCGCCACCGAAATAGCCGGATTGTTCCATACGACCGTCCCGGCAGTGAACGCCGCCATCAGAGCCGTCCGCAAGTCGGACGTGCTGAACGACTACGAGGTGTGCCGCTACATGCAGCTTGAAAACGGGCTGCACGCGGACGTGTACGCCCTTGAAATCATCATCCCGGTCGCTTTCAGGGTGAATACCTACAACACCCACCTGTTCCGCACATGGCTGGTGGGAAAGGCACTCTCACAAGAGAAACGGCAGACATACGTGATGTTCATACAGAACGGAAAAGCCGGGTATTGCTGATTGCACATACCCCATAAGACAAGTAAACGGGTAGCACCACAAAAGGTGTCACCCGTTTACTTTTTCATGAAACCGCCTCACTCCAGCGGCTTGCGGTAGTTCGCTTCCAGTACCCCGCGCAGCCCCGTTTCCGGGTAAAGCACCTTCCCTCCCAAAAGTATGAAGGGCAACACGCGGTTGTTGCGGTATTCCTGCAAGGTGCGCCGGCTCACACGGAGCAGTTCCGACACCTCGCCGTCCGTCAGGTAACGTTCCCCGTCCAGCGGAGGACGGTAGCTTTCCAGAAATGCGGACAGCCATTTCGAGCCTTTGCGCATATCCTGCACCACAGAGGCTATCGGCTCGTCTTCCATCGTAAAAACATCGTTGTTCTCGTTCATCATAACTTCGGATTCAGTGGGTGAATAAATCAAATCATCTGCCGTGCGGATAGAGCGTGCCGACAAGCGGTATCAGCCGCTTCACCTCCTCTGGCTTGTAATAGAACCTGCGGTTTATCTGCGAGTAGCCGATAAGCCGCCTGTCACGCAGCGTCTGCAACGTGCGCGGGCTTATTCTCAACTGCCCGCAGACCTCCTCGCCCGTGAGCCATCTTTCCATGCGCCCCGTGTCGCTTTTGCGCCTCAGGGCGGCGACCTTCTCCGAGAGTGCGCCGAATGCCGCCACCATCATCTCGAAAGTCTTTTTCTCGATAGATACTATTTCCATATTCATGTCATTTAGAGTTTGCCGCAAAGGTAACGAAACGGCATACAAGACGTATCGTTTTCCGCTGAAAGGCTGCCTGTTGCGCCGTTTGACCGGGTTACGGAGCCATCTTCCGCAAAAATCTTACGTGAGTCACGTAGTGAGTTGTTAAAGCCCCTTTTGTTTATTGCCGAATTTTGTCGCAGAAACAAAAAGAAAGGACTGAACATGAAAGTGATAACAATGGAAAGTTCCGCCTACAAGGAGATGATGGCGCAGATTGCGAACATCGCAGGGTACATCCGCGAGGCAAGGGACGAGAAGAAACGGAAGCGGGAAACCGAAGACAAGCTGCTTGACACGGCACAGGCGGCGAAGATGCTCAACGTGAGCAAGCGCACCATGCAGCGTATGCGCACCGACCACCGTATCGAGTATGTGGTGGTACGCGGAAGCTGCCGCTACCGCCTTTCCGAGATACTGCGGCTATTGGAGGACAACACAGTAAGGAACGAGGAAGGGACAATAGACACCCTGTTCCACAACCACACGCTGCGCACGGGCGGCAAACCAAAAGGAAGGAGGACATAGGTCATGGAACTGCTCACACGAAACAACTTCGAGGGCTGGATGCAGAAGCTGATGGAACGGCTCGACCGTCAGGACGAACTGCTGCTGGCGATGAAGGCTGAGGGGAAACAGCCCACTATCACGGAAAGCATCCGCCTTTTCGACAATCAGGATTTGTGCATGTTGCTCCAGATAAGCAAACGCACCCTCCAACGCTACCGCAGCGTAGGCGCATTGCCCTACAAGACGCTGGGCAAGAAGACCTATTACAGCGAGGAGGACGTGCTGACATTCCTTTCCAACCATATCAAGGACTTCAAAAAGGAAGATATAGCCTTCTACAAGGCTCGTATCCATAATTTCTTTCATAAATAACCCATTAAAACATTTTTCAGATGGCAAAGAAAAAAGACGAAAAGGACGTGCTGGTAGTCCGTGACGAGAAGACAGGCGAGATCAGCGTGGTAGCCGGGCTGAACGCGGACGGCACACCCAAGCGCACCCCCGCAAAAGCGGAGAACGCGCAGAGTTTCCTGCAATTCGACCGACATGGCGACGTGCTGGACAACTTCTTCAAGAACTTCTTCCGGCAGTGCAAGGAACCCAGCCGCTTCGGTTTCTACCGCATTGCGGCAGACCAAGCTGAAAATCTCTTAGAGGTGATGAAGCAACTGCTGAAAGACCCCGAAGCGAACAAGGAGCTGCTCGCCCCTCACAAGGTGGACACCTCCGACTATGAGAAGAAGGTGCAGGAAGAGATGGCAGCACAACAGACAGAGAAACAAGAACCTCAAAAACAGGAGAACATGGAACAACGGAAAGAACAGCAACAGGACAAATCCGAACAGATGCAGGGCAAACGTGGCTACCAGCCCATCGACGAGAGTAAAATCAACTGGCAGGAGCTGGAGGACAGATGGGGCGTAAAGCGGGACAACCTTGAAAAGTCCGGCGACCTTACGAAGATGCTCAACTATGGCAAGTCCGACTTGGTAAAGGTCAAACCGACCTTCGGCGGCGAATCATTCGAGCTGGACGCCCGCCTCTCCTTCAAGAAGGACGGTGAGGGAAACATCAGCCTCGTGCCGCACTTCATCCGCAAGGAGCAGAAGCTGGATGAGTACAAGGAACACAAATTCTCCGACAATGACCGGAAGAACCTCCGCGAAACGGGCAATCTCGGTAGGGTCGTGGACATTGTGGACAGGGAAACGGGCGAGATCATCCCCTCCTACATCAGCATCGACCGCAAGACGAATGAAATCACGGACATTCCGGCAAGCAGGGTGCGCATCCCGGAGCGCATCGGCAAGACGGAAATCACCACGCAGGAGCGGGACATGCTCCGCGCCGGACTGCCCGTACGCGACAAGCTCATCGAGCGCAACGACGGCAGAAAGTTCGTCACCACCCTGCAAGTGAACGTGGAGCAGCGCGGCGTGGAGTTCGTGCCGGGAACCGGCAAGTCGCCCCGTACCGCACAGACACAGGAAACCAAAGGCGACACATCGAAAAGTCAGGCGCAGGGCGGGGAAAATGCCGCACAGACCAAGAAGGAGCAACGCCGCAACACGTGGACGAACGAGGACGGCAGCATCCGCCCCATCAGCAAATGGAGCGGCGTGAGCTTCACCGACCAGCAGAAAGCCGACTATGTGGCGGGTAAAGCCGTGAAGCTGGAGAACGTGACCGACAAGCAGGGCTTCCATGCCACGATGTATATCAAGTTCAACCCGGAGAAGGGACGCCCGTACCGCTACGACACGAACCCTGACAATGCACAGCAGGTTGCTCCGTCCAACGAGAGCCGCACGCAGGTGGCGGTGAACAACGATGGCAAGACCAACGAGGCTACAAAGAATCTGAGAGAGCCGTTGCAGAAAGGTCAGACCAACCCGAAGGACGCCCGCCAGCAACAGCAGCAGGAGAAGCCGCAGAAGAAAACGGGCAAGGGCATGAAAATGTAATCCCGTGTCCGCCACTGAATCCAAAATAAAATCCAAAGTATCAACAAAAAAGAAGAAGACATGAAGACAATCATTGCAGAAAAGCCCTCCGTGGCACGTGAAATCGCCCGCATCGTGGGCGCGACAAAGAGAGAGGAAGGATATTTCGAGGGAGGCGGTTATGCCGTGACATGGGCATTCGGACACCTCGTTCAGCTTGCCATGCCCGACGGCTACGGCGTGCGCGGATTTGTCCGTGACAACCTCCCGATTATTCCCGACACATTCACGCTCGTCCCCCGTCAGGTCAGGACGGAGAAAGGTTACAAGCCCGACAGCGGCGTGGTGTCGCAGATAAAAGTCATCAAAAGACTGTTCGACACAAGCGAACATATCATCGTGGCGACCGATGCCGGACGCGAGGGAGAGCTTATCTTCCGCTACCTCTACCACTATACGGGTTGCACCACTCCTTTCGTGCGCCTGTGGATCAGCTCTCTCACCGACAAAGCTATCCGCGAGGGACTGCGGAAACTCGAAGACGGCAGCAAATACGACAACCTCTACCTCGCCGCCAAAGCGCGGAGCGAATCCGACTGGCTCGTGGGCATCAACGGCACACAGGCGTTATCCATCGCCGCCGGACACGGCACGTATTCCGTGGGGCGGGTGCAGACACCAACGTTGGCTATGGTATGTGAACGCTACTGGGAGAACCGCCGCTTTACGTCCGAAGCATTCTGGCAGCTCCATATCGCAACGGACGGTTGCGACGGCGAAGTCGTGAAATTCTCATCCTCCGAGAAATGGAAAGAGAAAGAACCGGCGATGGAACTATATAATAAGGTAAAGGCGGCAGGTTGCGCCACTGTCACGAAAGCCGAGCGCAAGGAGAAGACGGAGGAAACTCCCTTGCTCTACGACCTGACCACGCTCCAGAAAGAAGCCAACGCCAAGCACGGCTTCACGGCGGAACAGACGCTTGAAATCGCGCAGAAACTCTACGAAAAGAAGTTGATAACCTATCCGAGAACGGGAAGCCGCTACATCCCCGAAGACGTGTTTGCCGAAATTCCCAAACTGCTCGCTTTCATCGGCACACAGCCCGAATGGAAAGACAAGGTGCGGGCAAAAGCCGCCCCGACACGCCGCAGCGTGGACGACGGCAAGGTGACAGACCACCATGCCCTGCTCGTCACGGGTGAGAAACCGCTCTTCCTCTCCAAAGAGGACAATACCATCTATCAGATGATTGCCGGGCGCATGGTCGAGGCATTCTCTGAGAAATGCGTCAAGGATGTGACCACTGTCACGGCGGAATGTGCCGGAGTGGAGTTTACCGTAAAAGGCAGCGTCGTGAAGCAAACCGGATGGCGTGCCGTCTATGGCGAGGAAAAAGAGGAAATTACCATCCCCGGCTGGCAGGAAGGCGACACGCTGACACCGAAAGGCTCGTCCATTACCGAAGGAAAGACCAAACCCAAGCCGCTGCATACCGAAGCCACCCTGCTCTCGGCAATGGAAACGGCGGGCAAGGAAATTGAGGACGACGCACTGCGGCAGGCGATGAAGGACTGTGGCATCGGTACTCCCGCCACACGCGCCTCCATCATCGAAACGCTTTTCAAGCGCGGTTACATGGAACGCTGCAAGAAGTCGCTTGTTCCCACCGAAAAAGGACTTGCCCTCAATTCCGTCGTCAAGACGATGCGCATCGCCGATGTTGCCATGACGGGCGAATGGGAAAAGGAGCTGGCGCGTATCGAGCGCGGGGAACTGTCCGACGACACCTTCCGCAAGGAGATAGAGGCGTACACACGTGAGATAACCTCCGAACTGATCTCGTGCGACAAGCTCTTCGGCAGCCGTGACTCCGGCTGCGCGTGTCCCAAGTGTGGCACGGGCAGGATGCGGTTCTACGGCAAGGTGGTACGCTGCGACAACACGGAGTGCGGACTGCCCGTGTTCCGGCTGAAAGCGGGACGCACCCTGTCCGACGATGAAATCAAAGACCTGCTCACCGAAGGGCATACCAAGCTGCTCAAAGGGTTCAAGAGCAAACAGGGCAAGAGTTTCGATGCTGTTGTCGCCTTTGACGGGGAATATAACACGACTTTTGTGTTCCCGGAGGCTAAAAAGGACAAGAAATTTTCAGGACGGAAGAAATAGTATTAACTTTGCCACTTGTTCAGAGTAATGAATTGTTCTTCGATACCGGATTACACTCATACTTTGGATTTAGTGGTGGCACTCGGAGGGATACCGAGTGCCTTTTTCTTCCTTTTTCCAACCGATTATCCCGTTAATTATCAATCCGCTAAATCCAAAGTAATGAACAACAAGAAGAAAAACGAGGGTCAGACCGACTTTTCCTATTACGGTCTGTACCTGCTGGACTATCTCCGCACGAACAAGTTTGAACAGGCTGACGACACCGCTTTCATACGGGAACGGGCCGACCGTGCCGCCGAAACGTATGAGAGGGCACGGCTTGAAGGCTATCCCGCCGATGGTGCGCAGGAACTGGCGATGGACACGCTGCTGCGCGGACTGCATTATTCCCGTTACGCCATCCTCCGCGAAGTCGTGGAAAACGAGTTTGCCGATGAAGTGCCGGAAGAGAAGCGTGAAGCCTTTGTCCTGAAACTGCTGCCGCTTGTCGGCAACGTGTTCTCCGTCTATGACCTCTCGGATGACAATTTCGCCCTGTCTTCCGATTACGACCTGCTCTACACGGAGCTGACGGGAGCAACCGTCCTTTACTTAGACGAATATGGCGTTTAACCGCAAACAGAAACTGCGGGACAACATCGAGGCGATACGGACGGCATTCATCCTTGACAGGGAAAATAGGACAGCGACAACCGAAGAGCGTGCCATACTTCAAAGGTACTGCGGTTTCGGCGGTCTGAAATGTATCCTCAACCCTGCAAAGGAACTGACGGATGCCGTCCGGTGGGCGAAATCCGACCTCGAACTGTTCGCCCCGACGGTGGAGCTGCACAGGCTTATCCGTGAGAACAGCAAGGACGAAACAGAGTACAAGCGGTTTGTGGATTCGCTGAAAGCGTCCGTGCTGACCGCTTTCTACACCCCCAAAGAGATAACCGACACCATCGCGGACGTGCTGGCAGATTACAGCGTCCGCCCCGCCCGTATGCTCGAACCGTCGGCAGGTGTCGGCGTGTTCGTGGATTCCATGCTGCGGCACAGCCCCAATGCGGATGTGATGGCTTTCGAGAAGGATCTGCTCACGGGTACAATCTTGAGGCATCTCTATCCCGACCAGAAAATGCGCACCTGCGGTTTTGAGAAAATCGAAAGACCGTTCAACAATTATTTCGACTTGGCGGTGTCCAACATTCCGTTCGGTGACATTGCCGTGTTCGACGCGGAGTTTCAGCGGAGCGACTCTTTCGGCAGACGCTCCGCCCAGAAAACCATCCACAACTATTTCTTTCTCAAAGGACTGGATGCCGTGCGTGACGGCGGTATCGTGGCGTTCATCACCTCGCAAGGGGTATTGAATAGCACCAAGACCTCCGTGCGTAACGAGCTGTTCAGTCAGGCCAATCTGGTATCCGCGATACGCCTGCCCAACAACCTGTTCACGGACAACGCGGGCACGGAGGTGGGCAGTGACCTGATTGTCCTGCAAAAGAACCTCAGCAAGAAGGAAATGTCGCAGGACGAGCGGCTGATGACCGTGATACAGACGGACACGAAAACCGCCCTGACCGACAACGCCTATTTCATCCACCACCCGGAACGCATCGTGCATACGATGGCGAAACTTGACACAGACCCCTACGGGAAGCCCGCTATGGTTTATCTGCACGAGGGCAAGGCAGCAGGCATCGCCGGGGATTTGCGCCGTATGCTCGACGAGGATTTCCATTACAGGCTTGCCATGCGCTTGTATTCGGGTTCAATCCGGCAGGCAGGAACGGAAGAAAAAGTTGCCGTTCAAAATAAAGTAGAGCGTCCTGCCATAAAATTGGAAACAGTATCCTCGGCGCAGACGGTGGAAACTCCGACAGAAAAGCCGCAACCCGCAGATGAAAAGCCGGAGATAGAACCGCGCCCGCAATATTCCGCAGGCGTGCAGCTCACCCTGCTTGACCTCTGGGGGATGACGGAAGAGGTCAGCCAACCGAAAACCTCCAAAAAGAAAAAGACGGTGAAAAAGGCAGTTACGGCAAAGTCCACTCCGCCCAAACCGAAAGTCACGGTTACACCGACAGCTCCAACTGCAAAACCCGCAATGGAGAATAAGGAGGTGAAAGCGGAGAACACCGCCAAGCCTGCCGACCCGGACGACATCTATGCCACACTGGACTGGGATACCAATCCTCCCATCAACGGTTTCTATGAAATGATGATGGGTTTGACGCCGGAGCGTAGGAAAGAACTTCGGGAACTGGCAAGGCAGCATAACGAGAAACAAGTGGCGGAAAAGACGGAAGTGAAAGCCGTGCCGGAAACTTCCCGTGAGCAGCCACGACAGGAGGAAACACAGCCGGAGGCAGTCGCCGCACCTGCCGTTACAGATACCCCATCGGAAGCGGTGGGGACTTTCCTTTTCCCCGACATCGAAGCGGAAAAGCCGAAGGAGGAAGTCGTGGACCTTTCTCCGCGTGCCTACCACCGCACGCCGGAGATGCACCTGCGCGAAGGGTCGCTGGTGGCTGACCGGGGGCGTCATAACATCGGCTACCTGAAAGACATCACGCCATACGGGGCGACATTCCAGCCGCTCGACCTGAAAGGATACCAGAAGGAAAAGGCGTTGTTGTATGTGTCGCTGCGTGACGCCTACGAGCGTCTGTACCGTTATGAATCGCTCCGGCGCGAGGCAAATGTTCCGTGGCGAGAGCATCTGAATACCTGTTACGATGAGTTTGTCATGCGCTACGGCAACCTCAACGCCAAGCAGAACGTGAAGTTAGTGATGATGGATGCGGGCGGGCGCGACATCCTTTCGCTGGAACGGATGGAAAACGGAAAGTTCGTCAAGGCGGACATCTTCGAGCATCCTGTTTCCTTCGCGGTGGAGAGCCATGCCAACGTAGGCTCTCCCGAAGAAGCCCTGTCTGCGTCGCTCAACAAATATGGTACGGTCAATCTCGACTATATGCGGGAGATAACCGACAGCACGGCGGAGGATTTGCTCACTGCCCTGCAAGGGCGCATCTACTACAATCCGCTCGTGACCGGTTACGAAATCAAAGACCGTTTCATCGCCGGAAATGTCATAGAGAAAGCGGAACGCATAGAGGCATGGATGGGTGACAATCCCGAAAATGAGCGTATGCCGGAGGTGAAGCAGGCGTTGGAGGCTCTGAAAGATGCCGAGCCGCAGCGCATCGCCTTCGAGGATCTGGACTTCAATTTCGGGGAACGCTGGATTCCGACGGGTGTCTATGCCGCCTACATGAGCCGGCTGTTCGACACGGAGGTGAAAATCGCCTATTCCGCAAGCATGGACGAGTTTTCGGTGGTGTGCGGCTACCGCACCATGAAAATCACGGACGAGTTTCTGGTGAAGGGGTATTACCGGAACTATGACGGTATGCACCTCCTAAAACACGCCCTGCACAACACCTGCCCTGACATGATGAAGTCCATCGGCAAGGACGAGCATGGCAACGACATCAAGATGCGCGACAGCGAGGGAATACAACTCGCCAACGCCAAGATTGACGAGATACGAAACGGCTTCTCCGAATGGCTCGAAGAGCAGTCGCCGCAGTTCAAGGAGCGGCTTGTGACGATGTATAACCGCAAGTTCAACTGTTTCGTGCGCCCGCGCTACGACGGCTCCCATCAGACCTTTCCCGACCTCAACCTGAAAGGGCTGGCAAGCCGGGGTATCAAGAGCGTCTATCCCTCACAGATGGATTGCGTCTGGATGTTGAAACAGAACGGCGGCGGAATTTGCGACCACGAGGTGGGAACCGGTAAGACGCTGATAATGTGCATCGCCGCGCATGAGATGAAGCGTCTGAATTTGGCACACAAGCCGATGATTATCGGGCTGAAAGCCAACGTTGCGGAGATTGCAGCCACCTATCAGGCGGCATATCCCAACGCACGTATTCTGTACGCTTCGGAGAAGGACTTTTCGACCGCCAACCGTGTGCGCTTCTTCAATAATATAAAGAACAACGACTACGATTGCGTCATCATGTCGCACGACCAGTTCGGCAAGATACCGCAGTCGCCGGAATTGCAGCAGCGCATCCTGCAAGCAGAGCTTGACACGGTGGAGGAAAACCTCGAAGTGCTACGGCAGCAGGGAAAGAACGTGTCGCGGGCGATGCTGAAAGGATTGGAGAAGCGCAAGCACAACCTTGAAGCGAAGCTGGAGAAGGTGGAACACGCCATAAAGTCACGCACGGACGACGTGGTGGATTTCAAGCAGATGGGCATCGACCACATCTTCATAGATGAGAGCCACCAGTTCAAGAATCTGACTTTCAACACGCGCCACGACCGTGTGGCGGGATTGGGAAACAGCGAGGGAAGCCAGAAGGCACTTAACATGCTCTTTGCCATACGCACCATACAGGAGCGCACAGGAAAAGACTTGGGTGCGACCTTCCTCTCCGGCACGACTATCAGCAACTCACTGACTGAATTGTACCTGCTGTTCAAGTACCTGCGCCCGAAGGAGCTGGAACGGCAGGACATAAGGTGTTTCGACGCTTGGGCGGCGATATTTGCCAAGAAGACGACGGATTTTGAATTTAACGTGACGAACAATGTGGTCCAGAAGGAGCGTTTCCGCTACTTCATCAAAGTGCCGGAGCTTGCCGCCTTCTATAATGAAATCACGGACTACCGCACGGCGGAGGATGTGGGCGTTGACCGTCCTGCCAAGAACGAGATACTGCACCATATACCGCCCACGCCGGAACAGGAGGACTTCATACAGAAACTGATGCAGTTCGCCAAGACGGGCGATGCCACCTTGTTGGGCAGGCTGCCGCTTTCGGAAACGGAAGAAAAGGCGAAGATGCTCATCGCCACGGACTATGCCCGGAAAATGGCACTCGACATGCGCATGATAGACCCGAATTACGAAGATCATCCCGACAACAAAGCGAGTCACTGTGCCAAGATGATCGCGGAGTATTATCAAAAATACGACGCCCAGAAAGGCACGCAGTTCGTTTTCTCTGATTTGGGGACATACCAGCCGGGCGACGGGTGGAACGTCTATTCGGAAATCAAGCGCAAACTGACGGAGGACTACGGTATACCGCCAAGCGAGGTGCGCTTCATTCAGGAGTGCAAGACCGACAAGGCGCGGAAGGCGGTGATAGACGCCATGAACGCCGGGACGGTGCGTGTGCTGTTCGGCTCTACCTCTATGCTCGGAACGGGTGTGAACGCCCAGAAACGGTGTGTGGCTATCCATCATCTCGATACGCCGTGGCGACCGTCCGACTTGCAACAGCGTGACGGACGCGGAGTTAGGGCAGGTAATGAGATTGCCAAACATTTCGCCGGGAACAACGTGGATGTAATCATCTACGCGGTGGAGAAGTCACTGGACAGCTACAAGTTCAACCTCCTGCACTGCAAGCAGACTTTCATAAGCCAGCTCAAAAGCGGTGCGATGGGTGCGCGTACCATCGACGAGGGGGCAATGGACGAAAAATCGGGCATGAATTTCTCGGAATACATGGCGTTGCTCTCCGGCAATACCGACCTGTTGGACAAGGCGAAACTGGAAAAGCGGATCGCATCGCTCGAAGGGGAACGCAAGTCGTTCAACAAGGGCAAGCGTGATTCGGAGTTCAAGCTGGAGTCAAAGACCGGCGAGTTGCGCAACAACACGGCTTTCATAGATGCCATGACGGAGGACTGGAACCGCTTCCTGTCGGTGGTGCAGACCGACAAGGAGGGCAACCGCCTTAATATAATAAAGGTGGACGGAGTGGATTCCGCCGATGAGAAGGTCATCGGAAAGCGTTTGCAGGAGATAGCCAAGAATGCCACGACCGGAGGGTTGTACACGCAGGTCGGTGAACTTTACGGTTTTCCGATAAAGGTGGTGAGCGAAAGGATACTCAAAGAGGGATTGGAGTTCACCGACAACCGCTTCGTGGTCGAGGGGAACTACAAGTACACCTACAACAACGGGCATCTGGCGATGGCTGACCCGTTGGCCGCCGCCCGCAACTTCCTCAACGCGATGGAGAGGATACCCTCCATCATCGACCAGTACAAGGCGAAGAACGAGGTGCTGGAGATGGAGATACCGCAGTTACAGGAGATAGCGGGTAAGGTGTGGAAGAAGGAGGACGAGCTGAAGCAGTTGAAGTCCGAACTTGCCGCCCTTGACCGAAAAATTCAGCTGGAGCTTGCGCCACCCACGCCCGAAGTCGCAGAAAAGGAGAATGAAGGGCAACAGCTCAAGCCGGAAGCGGAAGATGTGAGGAACAGGCAGGCGCAATATCCCGAAAATGCACCGCCGCAGATACGCAGTCCGGCGGATAGTATCGTTGCCAACCATGTCATAATCGGGCGTCCGGGACTGTATGCCAAGGAGGAAACCCGGTCCAAAGGATTGAAAATATAACCTAAGGAATTTTATCTGAAGTATTAATAAGGGCTATCCCAAAAGGTCTAAAAGTAAATTTTATCCTTTCTGCAAGTATCTATAGGATGGCAACTGCATTTTTTTCTTTTTGGGCAGCCCTTATTAAAATTTATTCTTATTTTAGGTTATATACATTCATGTCCATTTATGTAAAAAATTCCTGCTGACCTTGTTTATGTCTTGTCAGTCACCATTTGCAAAACCATATTTGACCCTCAAAGAGGCTGAATTTGATAAGTAACTTGCTACATACTCATAATAAGGAGCTAAATAGAACACGAATGGGAAATACACAAATGCTAAACTAAAGAAGATATTGGCCAAAATAAACGCTATACCGAGAGAGAAACTTGATTTTTCAACTTCCTAAAACGGTGTTGTTCAAACATTTCTACTTATTTGTACTTGCCAGTTGAACCTACGCTTCCCTAATAAAATGTCTATGGTAAAAAGTTAAAAAATCCTCCCACTTTTGTTAGATATATTTTTTTGTGTAATTTTGTAATCGTTATGCGGCAGTAATAATATACATATTAATACGAGTTAGTAATCCTGTAGTTCTCATATGCTACGAGGAGGTATTAAAAGGTGCGTTTCGACAATGCATCTACTGTAGTATATTATTGCTTAATCCAAATGAATATTATAAATTTAGGAATTCTTGCTCACATTGATGCAGGAAAAACTTCCGTAACCGAGAATCTGCTGTTTGCCAGTGGAGCAACGGAAAAGTGCGGCCGTGTGGATAATGGTGACACCATAACGGACTCTATGGATATAGAGAAACGTAGAGGAATTACTGTCCGGGCTTCTACGACATCTATTATCTGGAATGGAGTGAAATGCAATATCATTGACACTCCGGGACACATGGATTTTATTGCGGAAGTGGAGCGGACATTCAAAATGCTTGATGGAGCAGTCCTCATCTTATCCGCAAAGGAAGGCATACAAGCGCAGACAAAGTTGCTGTTCAGTACTTTACAAAAGCTGCAAATCCCGACAATTATATTTATCAATAAGATTGACCGTGCCGGTGTGAATTTGGAGCGTTTGTATATGGATATAAAAACAAATCTGTCGCAAGATGTCCTGTTTATGCAAACTGTTGTCGATGGATCGGTTTATCCGGTTTGCTCCCAAACATATATAAAGGAAGAATACAAAGAATTTGTATGCAACCATGACGACGATATATTAGAACGATATTTGGCGGATAGCGAAATTTCACCGGCTGATTATTGGAATACGATAATCGCTCTTGTGGCAAAAGCCAAAGTCTATCCGGTGCTACATGGATCAGCAATGTTCAATATCGGTATCAATGAGTTGTTGGACGCCATTTCTTCTTTTATACTTCCTCCGGCATCAGTCTCAAACAGACTTTCAGCTTATCTCTATAAGATAGAGCATGACCCCAAAGGGCATAAAAGAAGTTTTCTTAAAATAATTGACGGAAGTCTGAGACTTCGAGACGTTGTAAGAATCAACGATTCGGAAAAATTCATCAAGATTAAAAATCTAAAGACTATTTATCAGGGCAGAGAGATAAATGTTGATGAAGTGGGTGCCAATGATATCGCGATTGTAGAAGATATAGAAGATTTTCGAATCGGAGATTATTTAGGTGCTAAACCTTGTTTGATTCAAGGATTATCTCATCAGCATCCCGCTCTCAAATCCTCCGTCCGGCCAAATAAGCCCGAAGAGAGAAGCAAGGTGATATCCGCTCTGAATACATTGTGGATTGAAGACCCGTCTTTGTCCTTTTCCATAAACTCATATAGTGATGAATTGGAAATCTCGTTATATGGTTTGACCCAAAAGGAAATCATACAGACATTGCTGGAAGAACGATTTTCCGTAAAGGTCCATTTTGATGAGATCAAGACTATCTACAAAGAACGACCTATAAAAAAGGTCAATAAGATTATTCAGATCGAAGTACCACCCAACCCTTACTGGGCCACAATAGGGCTGACTCTTGAACCCTTACCGTTAGGGGCAGGGTTGCAAATCGAAAGTGACATCTCCTATGGTTATCTGAACCATTCTTTTCAAAATGCCGTTTTTGAAGGGATTCGTATGTCTTGCCAATCTGGTTTACATGGATGGGAAGTGACAGATCTGAAAGTAACTTTTACTCAAGCCGAGTATTATAGCCCGGTAAGTACACCTGCTGATTTCAGACAGCTGACCCCTTATGTCTTCAGGCTGGCTTTGCAACAGTCAGGTGTGGACATTCTCGAACCGATGCTCTGTTTTGAGTTGCAGATACCCCAAGTAGCGAGTTCCAAAGCTATTACAGATTTGCAAAAACTGATGTCTGAGATTGAAGACATCAGTTGTAATAATGAGTGGTGTCATATTAAAGGGAAAGTTCCATTAAATACAAGTAAAGACTATGCCTCAGAAGTAAGTTCGTACACTAAGGGCTTAGGCATTTTTATGGTTAAGCCATGTGGGTATCAAATAACAAAAGACGGTTATTCTGATAATATCCGCATGAACGAAAAAGATAAACTTTTATTCATGTTCCAAAAATCAATGTCATTAAAATAATGGAGCGGTCAGGAAATTTCTATAAGGCAATACGGTTGGGATATATACTTATCTCCATTCTTATCGGATGTATGGCATATAATAGCCTCTATGAATGGCAGGAGATAGAAGCATTAGAACTTGGCAATAAAAAAATAGACGAGCTCCGAAAAGAAATAAACAATATCAATATTCAAATGATAAAATTTTCTCTATTGGGTGAAACAATACTGGAATGGAACGATAAAGATATCGAGCATTACCATGCACGGCGTATGGCAATGGACAGTATGCTCTGCCGTTTCAAGGCCACCTATCCAGCAGAGCGCATCGATAGTGTGCGCAGTCTTTTAGAGGATAAGGAACGACAGATGTTCCAGATAGTCCGGTTAATGGATGAACAACAATCTATTAACAAGAAGATAGCCAATCAAATTCCGGTTATTGTACAGAAAAGTGTGCAGGAACAGTCCAAAAAGCCAAAACGAAAAGGTTTCTTAGGCATATTCGGCAAAAAAAAGGAAGTAACTCCAGCAGTATCAACCACTATCCTTCATTCGGTCAATAGAAACGTAATCAGCGAACAGAAAGTGCAGGATCGCCAATTGTCGGAACAAGCCGACAGCCTTGCAGCTCGTAATGCAGAACTTAACAGACAACTGCAAGAATTGATTTGCCAAATAGAAGAAAAGGTACAAACCGAACTGCAAAGCCGGGAAAACGAAATAGTTGCCATGCGTGAAAAGTCATTTATGCAAGTAGGCGGTTTAATGGGATTCGTTCTTCTATTGTTGTTAATTTCCTACATCATCATACATCGTGATGCAAAAAGCATTAAACAATACAAGCACAAGACAACTGATTTGATAAGGCAACTGGAACAATCCGTACAACGGAACGAGGCACTGATAACGTCAAGGAAGAAGGCGGTACATACTATCACCCATGAACTGCGCACACCGCTGACAGCAATAACAGGCTATGCCGGACTGATACGGAAAGAACAGTGTGAGGATAAGTCCGGGCAGTATATCCAAAACATACTGCAATCCTCCGACCGTATGCGGGATATGCTTAACACTTTGCTTGACTTCTTCCGCCTGGACAACGGCAAGGAACAGCCCCGTCTGTCACCCTGCCGGATTTCAGCAATCACGCACACACTTGAAACGGAGTTCATGCCTGTTGCCGTGAACAAAGGGCTGTCCTTGTCCGTGAAGACTGGACACGATGCCATTGTATTGACCGACAAAGAGCGAATAATACAAATCGGGAATAACCTGCTGTCAAACGCTGTCAAGTTCACAGAAGAAGGCGGTGTTTCTTTGATTACTGAATATGATAATGGAGTTCTGACACTGGTCGTTGAAGATACAGGTACAGGCATGACAGAAGAGGAACAGAAACAAGCGTTCGGTGCGTTTGAACGTCTATCAAATGCCGCCGCAAAGGAGGGTTTCGGGCTTGGGCTTGCCATAATGCGTAATATTGTGTCGATGCTTGGCGGAACAATCCGTTTAGACAGCAAGAAAGGGAAAGGCAGTCGTTTCACAGTTGAAATTTCTATGCAGGAAGCTGAAGAACAGCTTGGATATACAAGCAATACACCTGTTTATCATAACAATAAATTCCATGATGTTGTCGCCATTGACAATGATGAGGTATTACTTCTGATGCTGAAAGAGATGTATTCCCAAGAAGGAATACACTGCGACACTTGCACCGATGCTGCGGCACTGATGGAAATGATACGCCAGAAAGAATACAGCCTGTTGCTGACAGACTTGAATATGCCCGATATAAACGGTTTCGAATTGCTGGAACTGTTGCGTTCGTCCAACGTGGGCAATTCACCAACAATCCCGGTGGTTGTGGCAACCGCTTCGGGCAGTTGTAACAAAGGGGAACTATTGGCAAAAGGCTTTGCCGGATGCCTGTTCAAACCGTTCTCCATATCGGAACTGATGGAGGTTTCCGACAGGTGTGCCATAAAAGCGACACCGGACGGGAAACCGGACTTTTCCGCCTTATTGTCCTATGGCAATGAAGCCGTCATGCTGGAAAAGTTGATAACTGAAACAGAAAAGGAAATGCAGGCGGTACGGGATGCAGCAAAAGAAAAAGACCTGCAAAAGCTGGATTCCCTGATCCACCACCTGCGCAGTTCGTGGGAGGTGCTCCGTGCCGACCAACCGCTGAATGTACTTTACGGATTGCTTCGTGGCGATGCTCTCCCGGATGGTGAAGCGTTAAGCCATGCCGTGACTGCCGTGCTGGATAAGGGAGTGGAAATAATACGGTTGGCAGAAGAGGAAAGGAGAAAATACGAAGATGAATAAGACAAAAATAATTGTGGTGGAAGACAACATCGTGTATTGCGAATATGTCTGCAATATGCTGTCACGGGAGGGCTACCGCAATATGAAGGCTTACCACCTCTCAACCGCGAAGAAACATCTGCAACAGGCAACAGATAATGATATCGTGGTTGCCGACCTGCGTCTGCCTGACGGCAGTGGCATAGACCTTTTGTGCTGGATGCGAAAGGAGGGAAAGATGCAGCCCTTCATCATTATGACCGACTACGCCGAAGTTAATACCGCCGTGGAAAGCATGAAACTCGGCTCGATAGACTATATTCCCAAACAGCTTGTGGAGGATAAACTTGTCCCCCTGATCCGTTCCATACTGAAAGAACGTCAGGCAGGACAACGCCGTATGCCTATATTCGCCCGTGAAGGTTCCGCCTTTCAGAAAATCATGCACCGCATAAGGCTGGTAGCCGCCACCGATATGAGCGTGATGATATTTGGTGAGAACGGCACGGGCAAGGAGCATATTGCCCACCTGTTGCATGACAAGAGCAAACGTGCAGGCAAGCCATTTGTGGCGGTGGACTGCGGTTCACTCTCCAAAGAGCTTGCACCGTCGGCTTTCTTCGGACACGTCAAAGGTGCATTTACAGGTGCGGACAATGCCAAGAAAGGATATTTCCATGAGGCGGAAGGCGGCACGTTGTTTCTGGACGAGGTAGGAAACCTCGCGTTGGAAACCCAACAGATGTTGCTCCGTGCCATACAGGAGAGGCGGTATCGCCCGGTCGGAGACAAGGCAGACCGGAATTTCAATGTCCGCATCATCGCTGCTACCAATGAAGATTTGGAGGTATCGGTGAATGAAAAGCGTTTTCGGCAGGATCTTCTGTACCGCCTGCACGACTTCGGGATAACCGTTCCTCCGTTGCGTGACTGTCAAGAAGACATTATGCCGCTGGCAGAGTTCTTCCGTGATATGGCAAACAGAGAGCTGGAGTGTAGCGTGAGCGGGTTCAGTTCCGAAGCACGTAAAGCGTTGCTGACACACGCATGGCCGGGCAACGTGCGGGAACTTCGGCAGAAAGTTATGGGTGCTGTATTGCAGGCGCAGGAAGGTGTTGTCATGAAAGAGCATCTGGAACTTGCCGTGACGAAACCGACCTCTACTGTCAGCTTCGCCTTGCGCAATGACGCGGAGGATAAGGAGCGGATATTGCGTGCGTTGAAACAGGCAAACGGCAACCGGAGTGTCGCCGCAGAACTGCTCGGCATAGGCAGGACAACACTATACAGCAAACTTGAAGAGTATGGACTTAAATATAAATTCAAGCAATCATAGCCCGTAATTCACTGAATTTGGCTATCTTTGCATAACATTTGAGAAAAACGGCGATTGGCAGGAGCTTTTCGCCGCCAACATATAGGATAAGACCGCAAGGCGTTTCAAGCGAAAATCTGGTAAATTGGAACTACGGAGACGATTGCGTGATGCTTATGCTATGCTTACGCATAGCGTGCATTCACGTACTCTCCGTAAAGGCTTTACCAGAGCCATCGCTTGAAGGTAGTGTGAATTGCACGCTACTTTTTTACCCTTGCCTAACGAAAGGAAACGATTATGGGTAAAGTTCAGATTCTCGCCGTACTGACGATGGACGGATGTCTTTCTTCAGAGTTATATGATAAAGCACATCAGGATTTGTGCCTTGACCGTTGCGGTCTTGATGAAATCAGGAAGAAAGCCTTTTACCGTGTGACACCGGACTATTCCATTTCAATGCTGCACGAATGGAGAAAAGACTGCACAAACATCCGTTACCTCGCGGAAGCCACACCGGACACGGCAGACTATATAAACGGACTGCTGCGGATGCACGCTGTGGATGAAATCATACTATACACCGTTCCTTTCATATCCGGAAGCGGACGACATTTTTTTAAGTCGGCTCTGCCAGAGCAACACTGGACGCTTTCCTCTTTGAAAAGCTATCCCAACGGTGTATGTCGCATTATCTATATCCTTGATAAAAAAGCAAGATAGCCAAAATGTGCGGCAAGCATACATTTCTATTTTCAGGAATAGAATAAATGTTCCGATTACAAACAATTTAAGTCGGAGATAATTTGTCCTTGTGAAAAAATACTGAATTTTATACCTCTGAAATCCAGCACTTTGTAAAATTGAGTGTTGGATTTTTTATTTTCTGCCGCGTTTTTTGCCAATTATATTCATGTGCGCACGCAGAAAACAAAGTGTAATTTTCAAAATTGACAGAACCATGAATTATTTCTTGCTGGCGGAAACCGACTTTTTCCGCCTGATAAACGAAGCTGGCGACTGCAATATGGAAACGGCATACACGGCTTTCGCCACCCAAGTGATCGAACTGTGCAACGGCGGCATGGACATGAACCTTACCGTCATCGCGCTTGCCTACATCGAAATCGAGTTGCAGCACCATCCCGTACGTAATCTGTCAGAAGAAAAAAGAGAGATTGCCGCCTACGTCAGCAAGGCTCTGTCTTTCGTAAGAAAGATGCAGAAATTCCTTGCCACGCCCCAAGTGCCACCACTAATATCCGCCAACAACGCAACAGAAACCACCGCCAGCCTTCTTCAATGGACGGGCAATGCCATCGACCTCGTGGAACTTATCTACGGCATAGACGTGATGGGCTGCATCAACAACGGCAATATGCCGCTCAAACAGCTCGCCCCACTTCTCTATAAGATATTCGGGGTTGATTCTAAAGACTGCTACCGCTTCTACACTGATATCAAACGCCGGAAGAACGAAAGCCGCACCTATTTCATTGACAGGATGCAGGAAAAACTGAACGAGAGAATGTTGCGTGATGAGGAGTTGGAGCGGATGAGAAAATAAAAAAATATCCATTACATATGAGAAGACAGGAATACTCGTATCCTGTCTTTTTATTTTCATTTAATTATATATTAATTAGCACAATATATGTGAGTTTTTCATTCCTATAAGGACAAATTTCAGAAACGTATGTCTGGTAAATTATTGAGTCATCATAGTATGAACATATATCATTACTAAAAACAATGAAACAACTTCCATAAGATTGTGGTTGTAAAAATCGCCATTTAATAGCCCGTTTTTTTTGTAAAATTCGCCAATTAAAAAAATATGATTATCTTTGCATTATATTTTATAAGGTATGGAAACAGTAAATAGAATACTTCAAGAGAAGATTACAGCACGAATCGCGCCCAATAAAGCAGTACTGATTTTTGGTGCTCGCCGTGTTGGTAAAACGGTAATGATGCGTAAAATTGTGGACAACTATTCAGGTAGGACGATGATGCTCAACGGCGAAGACTACGACACATTAGCACTATTGGAGAATCGCTCAATAGCCAATTATCGGCATTTATTGGATGGTATTGATTTGCTGGCTATTGATGAGGCACAGAACATACCACAAATCGGTAGTATTCTGAAGTTGATAGTTGATGAAATACCGGGAATAAGTGTCTTGGCAAGTGGTTCTTCGTCATTCGATTTGCTGAATAAGACTGGTGAACCGTTGGTCGGCCGCAGTACGCAATTTCTCCTTACACCATTCTCGCAACGGGAAATCGCACAGACGGAAACGGCACTTGAAACCCGCCAGAACCTCGAAGCGCGCTTGATTTACGGTTCCTATCCCGAAGTAGTAATGATGGAGAACTATGAACGTAAAACAGACTACCTACGTGATATTGTCGGTGCATACCTGCTTAAAGATATCTTAGCAATTGACGGCTTAAAAAATTCGAGCAAGATGCGCGATCTACTGCGATTGATAGCTTTTCAGTTGGGCAGCGAAGTTTCTTACGAAGAGTTAGGTAAACAACTCGGCATGAGCAAGACGACCGTTGAAAAATACCTCGACCTATTGGAAAAGGTCTTCGTTATCTATCGTCTGGGGGCTTATTCGCGTAACCTACGCAAGGAGGTTACAAAAGCTGGCAAGTGGTACTTCTACGACAACGGCATTCGCAATGCCATTATCGGGGCTTTCTCACCGCTGGCCATTCGGCAGGATGTCGGTGCGCTGTGGGAGAACTACATCATCGGAGAGCGGCGCAAAGCGAACTTCAATGAGGGACTGCACAGGGAGTTCTATTTCTGGCGCACCTACGACAAACAGGAAATCGACCTGATTGAGGAGAGTGCCGACAGTCTTACCGCCTTGGAGTTCAAGTGGGGAAATAAAATGCCGGCCGCACCGAAAGCCTTCCAAGAAGCCTATCCCTATGCCGAGTTTCATGTGGTAAATCGGGAGAATTATTTGGAGTTCGTATAATCAATAAATTACGTATATGGAAACAAAACTACAATCCAAACAGCAATATCCGCGGTTTATCCAAAATAAACCGTGTGGTATTGACAAATTCGATGGAGGTTCGCAAGAAAGGTTGGCAAAAACTATTGCTCGCCATTTTTGTCAGAATGATTCATTGGATGAGGAATGTACTTTACCTCGAATTATCGGCATCGAAGGTATTTGGGGATCTGGAAAATCCAACGTGGTTAAAATGTTGGAACGTGAATTATCAGACGACTATTACTTTTTTGAGTATGACGCATGGGGACATCAAGAGGACTTGCAACGCCGCTCTATATTGGAATTGCTTACAAGCAAACTTATTGATGATGGTATCCTATCTGGAAATGCAACAATAAAAGTCAAAGGTGGAGGTACGAAAACCGTATCATGGTCTGAAAAGCTGAAATATTTATTAGCCCGTAAAACGGAGACCGTAACCGAAAAATATCCCCTTATCAGTAATGGTATGGTTGCGGCATTTTTGGTTGCAGTTTTAACTCCGATATTTACATTTATTGCGTATGCAGTAAAACCTACACCCACAACATGGTGGTTTTCTTTATTGTCTATTATCATAGCTGCACTGCCAGTTCTTATTGCATTGTGCGTTTGGAAATGGGCATATAGCAAAGATCATAAATATGGATGGAGTTATATGTTAGCTATTTATCAAGATAAAGTCGAAAAGGACGTTTGCTATGAGACTTTGAGCGAAGACGAACCAACGGTTTACGAGTTCAAAACATGGATGCAAGACATTTCTGATTTTATCAAGGAAAAAGGACAACGTAAATTAGTCCTTGTTTTTGACAACATGGATCGTCTCCCCGCTGAAAAAGTAAAAGAATTATGGTCTTCTATCCATACGTTCTTCGCCGATAGCGGTTTTGAAAATGTTTGGGCTGTTATTCCTTTCGATGAAACACATTTAGCTTGTGCATTCGGAGATGAGACCGACGAACAAACGAAACAACTGACCAAGTATTTTATCAATAAAACTTTCCCTATTGTTTATCGTGTTGCTCCTCCTGTTATTACCGACTATCGAAGTATATTCAACAAACTGTTTGTTGAAGCATTTGGAGAAACAGAAAATGAAGCGAAAGAAACTATAAATCGGATATTCAGATTGGTAAATCCTAATGCCAATGTTAGGGAAATTATATCATATATCAATGAGATGGTCGCTCTTAAACAAGAGTGGTGTAACGAAATTTTGATGATAAACATAGCATTGTTCTGTTTGAAGAAGACGGATATTCTGGCAAATCCAGTAGAACAAATATTGTCCGGCGACTATCTGAATGGCATTCAAACAATAATTAACAATGATCTGCAAACACAACGCGAAATTGCAGCTTTGGTATATGGTGTCGATGTTGAAGATGCTCGACAAATTCCATTGAAAAAATATATTGAAGGCTGCATCAACGGAGAAGAAGACCACGACATAAATCAATATGCAGAGACTAATAAACAATTTGACACTGTATTAGAAGAAGTTATACAATGTATGGACAATGCGCTTATCGATAAGATTATACATTGTTTGCATAAATTAACTCGAAAGAGCGATGTTATTCTGCGTGTATGGCAAAGAATAGCACAATTGAAATTAAAAGAATCCATAGAGAAGCAGGTGTTCCCTGTCGAATACCAAGAACTGCTGTTGCATTTAGACACGGAAAGCCAAAACCATGTGATTGCTCAATTATATAAGAAGATAGTTCGGTTCAATGACTTCAATGGCGGCGACTATTTCAAAACGTTAGATGCAATAGACAGGTTTATTGCGCAAAATAAGTTGGCGTGCGATTTTACGTCATTGATTGAAGCAAAAACAGTCAAGCCAAATACATTTATCGATTATATTCAAGCTGCAAATGCAACAGATGCTGCCTATCGGGATAACGCGACAACTAAAGCATATAAATATTATCAAGTAGCAACAAATTCGGAGGCGCTCGATAATTATTTGGCAAACTTACTACCCGATAATTTCGACCATGCAGATATTGTAAAAACGTTAAAAGATAATTCTACCTATACGTTTCCAACGCTTTTGCAAGCGATCACGAATTGCATTGATGAACAGAATGTAAATAAAGATAATATAGGGGCTATATTTACAACCTATCGTTTATTGGCATCTGACGAAGAAAGACCTTTACCTGTAACGTTAGATTCAACCTACATAAATCAGTTGCATTCTGAATTAGAAACTGATGGCCGAAACATTAAAGAGTCTGGATATTACGATTTAGTCGCCATGCAATTGGCACATGGTCATTCCGTTTCCTTAATAGAGGGTGGAGATATAAAATATGTTGCAGAACTCATGGACTATTATGTGGATCATGGAGACTTATTAGTAAATAGTGTGGGATGGAATATACCGCTATTAAATGAAACACTACAATACATGGTAAATCATAAACTTGGCTATAAATTATTGCTCTCAGACATATTGCCCCAATTTGAAGATATTAAGAACAGAATAGGTGTAACGGATGAGGTATTTATCGAGCATTTAGCAGAGTGGAATACCGATTTGGATAAGTATATCACTAAGAACAATATTAAAGATGTAATTCCTGACGCATCTTTTTACGATTTGACCACTAAAATAAGCAATGTCCTGACCGATCATATCAATAAAATAGCGTTCGAAGCGTTGTCTGAAATAAGTGTTGATACATTATACGCCCAAAGAACAGCACATACATCATATTATTGGTTTGTCGCAATAAAACATTTACTGGCTAAAATCAAATCCTTGCCAGATAACTTGACTGAATTTGGCAAAAAGATTCTGATGGATATTGCTTCTGGAACTCAAAGTTTGAATCCTTTCCCTAATTGTTTCAAGAATATAGTTGAAAGATTGGATAAACGAAAAATTAAATCGACAGTTACCGATATAAGAAATGATTTCTGCATCGGTAAAAAGACTATCAATGCAATAAAGTTTCAATTTTTCGAAACATGGCTTAGATCGCATGGTAATTTGAAAAGTCAAGCTGGAGACGTTATTGATAAAATAGTGAAACCTGTAATTTCCGATGGGGCATGCCGTTCATTGATTCTGCAAAACAAAGATTTTTATATGGATTTAATAAATACAGCAGGGGATGATGCTTATGAATTGAAAAAGAGTCTCCGAAACCTCATACAAAAAGATTCAGATCCGCAATTGGTTAAATTTGTCAATTCGATAGATTCAGTACCTGAGGTTGAAACCGCGTAAGTATTTGTCTAACAAGTCCGAATTTTACGATTTTACCCGTCAGAACTGAAGTGCCCCCCAAAAAAATTGTATCCAACTTTTGGGGGTCACTTCAAACTTCGATAGGGATAATTTTCAATTTTGGGGACTTGTTAGACAGTCTCATTATCTGGTAGCAGTTTACACAGCACCGGATCGTTTTTGATACGCTCCAGTTCCTCCTGCACAATCTGCTTCACCTCTTCCTTGATGCGCCGGTAGTTCGCCTGCACCGTTTCCTTCATGCGGTCGTTGCCGTCCTCGTCCGTGAAGTTTGTAATGACGGGAATTTTCTTGTAGGCACTTTCTTCCCGTTTCACCTTTTCGGCATCCACCACAATCTCGCAATGAAAAATCTTCTGCTCGATACGCTCGTTGAAGTTGTCGGATACAGAACCGACAAACATTCCCTGCGTAAGCCCGGAAATCTTACTCGGTGGAATGAGCGCGTCCATCTGCGTGTTGATGGAGGTGGAAACATCCTGCCGGTTGATGGAGATGGACTGCCGTTTCTGCAACACCTTACCGAACCGCTCGGAGAGCGTCTTGGCTGTTTCCCCCACCACCTGACCGGAGAAAATATTGCCGACAGTGTTCATCACCACTTTCGCCTCTTTGTCCCCGTAGTCACGCACTAACTGGCTGAAATCCTGAAAGCCCAGACACACGGCAACCTTGTTGCTTCGGGCGGTAGCTATAAGATTGTCCAACCCTTTGAAGTATATTGTGGGCAACTCGTCGATGATGACCGATGACTTCAGCATCCCCTTCTTGTTGATGAGCTTCACGATACGGGAATTATACAGACCGAGTGCCGCACCGTAGATATTCTGACGGTCGGGATTGTTACCCACGCAGAGGATTTTCGGCTCTTCGGGATTGTTGATGTCCAGCGTAAACTCGCTGTCTGACATCACCCAGTAGAGCTGCGGTGAAATCATCCTCGAAAGCGGGATTTTTGCCGACGCTATCTGACCCATGAGCTGCTCCGCAGCCCCTCCAAGCCACGCATCCATGAACGGCGAAAGGTAGTTCTCCAGCTCCGGATAAGAGGTCAGTATCGGAAATATATCCTCGTAACGGCGGTTCAGAAACTCGATAGCATGGGGAAACGTGCAAAACTTCCCGTTCTGATAGATTTTGAGATACCAGATAATACTGGCAAACAGAATGATAGGTGACTCCACGAAGAAGTCGCCCTGCTTTTGCACATCGGGTAAGTCAAGGGCATTACTGCCCCTTTCTCCCCTAAGAACCGTACGTGAGAGTTTCCCCTCATACGGCTCAA